>CAYVWS010000064.1:0-13622 GCA_964455535.1 uncultured Ignavibacteriales bacterium
CGTTTCTTGCGATGCTTCTCCGATTCGTGCCACGGGTCTACTTTCGGCAGACCGACATACTCGGAACCCTTGTTGACCGGATCGATGGGCGAGTCCATGCGTGTACCAGAGGTCGCTTCCGGCGATTACGCCGTCAATGCGAACTTCTCCCTCACCAGATGACGGAGTTTCGATACTGCGCGAGTGTGAATCTGCGACACGCGCGACTCGGAGATCGACATGACTTCGCCGATTTCCTTGAGCGTCAGTTCTTCAAAGTAGTACAGCGCGATCACCAGTTTCTCCTGATCGGTCAGACGATCCATCGCGACCACCAGGAACGACCGCAGTTCGCCCCGTTCGATCTCGCCCAGAATCGACATTCCGGCCAGATCTTTCACCGTTTCGATTCGCGGCACCTGACGGTTGTCGTCTTCGGGGTAGACCACTTCGTCCAGCGACAGAATCGAGGTCGAAGAAACATCGTCGATCGCGCGATGCAGTTCCTGTTCGGAAATCTTCATATGCTTGGCCAATTCACGTACCTCCGGCGCTCTGCCGAGTTCATTTTCCAAGTGTGTCGTCGCGCGGTCGATCTCGCGCGAACGTGCGCGGGTCGAACGCGGGACCCAGTCCAGCGCACGCAATTCATCGAGGATGGCGCCGCGAATACGCGGTACGGCGTACGTTTCGAACTTCACACCGCGACGCGGATCGAAATTCTTAAACGCCTCGATCAGACCAATGACGCCGGTATTCACCAGATCGGTCAGTTCGACCGAGCGGGGAAAACCCATTGCCATGCGGGCGGCTACATTGCGCACCAGCGGCAAATAGGCGTTCAAAAGTTTCTGACGGTCTTCCGGCTGGCGCGTCTTTTGATACCGGGCCCAATCGCGCGGCGCGATATCGGGCTTGGTCGGTTTCTGCCGCACGAAAGTCTTGCCGGCCTTGGTGACCGAAACACGAACTACTTCTGTCTTGGCGACTGTGGTCTTCGCCGCACGCGTCTTTGTCTTTGTAGCCATCTGCGTGTTATTCCTTTATATCGGCTGTTGCCGTGATGTTATTTATTGTCGTTTCGGGGGTTACGAGGCCGTCGACAGTCTCGCGACGGCTCACGATTTCTCGTGAAAAGTCGTTGGCGATTCGTTCAATCTGTTGGAGGGCAATCGATTGGGCGCTTTGCGCCGCCAACGTTTTCTGATTCGAGATCGCCTGATGAATGATTTCGTCTTCGAAAATAGAGCCGGCAATTCGGGGCGTTTGACGCAGGAAGCTCTGCACGATCTCTACCAAACGCGTCCCGAGATACTCGGCGTCATCAGTTGATTTGACCCGGTTGATCAGGATTCGATTGTCGGATTGACTGTTCTTCTGCGTGAGATACTTGTAAAGACCATAGCAGTCGGCTATCGAAGTCAGTTCCGGATTGACGATCAGGAGTGAGACGTCGGAATGCGAAGCTATTGTCGTTGAGATTTCCGACATGCCCGAAGCATGGTCGACGATCACGATGTCGTACGAAATTGTGTCCGAGCGAAGCTCTTCGACGAAAGTCCTTTGAGTTATCGCGTCCGACAATTCTGCAATCGGTCCGGAACCAATCCGGCATAAGAGGGCGCAATTTGATGTGATCTCTACGGCTGCGCTTTCAAGCTCGATTGAGCCGTTCACATACTGCTCGACACCATATCGCGGTGCAGCATTGGCCATCAGGTGCAGATTTCCGGTGCTTGAATTCAGATCGACGGCCAGAGTTCGATACCCAATCGAGGCACATCGTTCGGCCAAGTTGAGCGCGATGACCGATTTGCCAACGCCGCCCTTGCCAGAGATAACCGACACAACCATCGGAGTAGATTGTCTACGCACGGTATTCTCCCTTGTTGAGCATACGCGACGCGATGGCAACGGCGTCCGGAGCGATAAGTGAATCTGCGCCGAAGGCCGAGACTGATAACATCGTCAGCGGGGCGTTGAGTGAGTCGCACGCGGTGAAGATCGAGCCGAGACGGTGTGTCTGGTCGAGCATCGTCATGCATACGCCTGTGATTGTGAATCCGCTCATGCGGCAGATCATTTCATTCAGGTCGGCGCTCCGCATAGTGGCAGGAACGACAAAGAGAGTGTGCGTTGGATTGAGCTTGGCGATTTCTTCAGCGGTTACAGCGAGCGAGCCGCAGTCGATGAGGGTCACTGCACTTTTGCTATCTGCGGAGGACGCGCTGTTGTCGGCGTATTCGATTCCGACTAAATCGGCGATGCTCTGAAGTTCATCGACCGCACCGATCTTCTGTTGTTGAAATCCGGTCAGGGTGACTGTCTGCTGGTTCGAAGTCAGCTGGGCAGCCAACTTTGAAATAACCGAGGTCTTTCCGGCGCCATGCGGACCGAGAACCAATACTATGTCGCCCGCCGTGAATCGGGGAAACGCGCCGATACGAGCGCTTATCTGGTTGGTGAGCGCGCCTTGAATGGTAGTCGACGACGTAATTGCTTCGACAATTTCAGCGATGATCGACGTCGGAATATCCAGATCGCAGAGCGCTTCGGTATCAACAGAGGTTGCCGCCGCATTGGTGACTTGCTTCGACTTTTCAATCCTGTTGGTCGTGGTAGTCGGCGCCGTGGACTTTGTGACCATGCGGTTCCAGACCGGCTTGGTGATCTTTCGGGTCACCGCGGTCGGTGCAGTTGCGACGGTCGTAGTCGACGGGGCCGCGCTGTCTAAACAGGCGGTTACTTCGGTACTGTATCCGCCGCGTGCATTCGCAACACGACGCGTCGCCAGCACCACGGCATCGCCGCCGAGTTCCACCCGCACTTGTTTCAGCGCCGCGGCTGATGATTCGCCGACAAATGTCTTAATTATCATTTGCCAACCTCACCATCCCGACCGAGACCAACTCAGCGGTCGGCATAACTTCGTTGTAACTGATCACCGCCAGCGACGGCAGATTCGATTCAATCAGGCGTCGCAAGGCCAGGCGGATATTCGGCGAGCAGATGCACACCGGCGCGAGGCCGGTGGTGATCAGCTTATCAGCAAACTGACTCATCCGCTTGATAAGCGTGTCGGTCAGCGCCGGATCGAGGACCAGCATCAGTCCCTGACGGGTATTCTGTACCGAGTCGGACAACTGTTGCTCAATCGCAGGATCGAGCGTAAAGACATTTACTTTGCCGGAATTGTCTTTGTAGAGCTCGGAAATCTGACGCTTCAGCGCCATGCGGGCGTACTCGGCAAGGACGTCGGTATCTTTAGTCTGGCCGATGTAATCCGAGATCGTTTCGACAATAGTCGCCAGATCGCGAATCGGAATCCGCTCAGCCAACAGCGCCTGCAATACACGGTGCAGTACGCCCAATGAAATCTGCTCGGGAATGACACCGTCGACCAGCGCCGGATAATCCTCTTTGAGTGTCGCGACAAGCTTCTGAACATCCTGCCGTGTGAGCGTTTCTGATGTGGCGGTGCGAATAACTTCAGTCAGGTGCGTGGCGACTACCGACGTCGGTTCAACGACAGTGTAATGACCAACTTCCGCCTGTTCCCGAAGCGCGGGTATGATCCAGGTGGCGTTCATGCCGAAAGCCGGCTCGGTGGCATTGAATCCGTCAAGGCGGTCAGTCGCAAAGCCGGGATTGATGGCCAGCAGGTGATCATGCATCAACTCGAAACCAGCGACGCGAATTCCCTTGATCTTGATTTGATATTCATTCGGGCGAAGCTGGACATTGTCGCGAATACGAATCGGCGGGACAACAACACCCAACTCAGTAGCCAATTGCTTGCGCACTGAGGCGATGCGATTGAGCAGGTCGCCGCCCTGATTCACATCAACAAGCGGAATCAGTCCGTAGCCGATTTCCAATCCGATAGTATCGATCTTGAGAAGGTCTTCTGTCCGCTCCGACACCGGCTTGAGCGTGCTGGCCTCGCGCTCCTTCGCCTCTGCCTTTTCGGCCGCCAGGCGATTTTGGTTGGACTGACGGGTCAAATATCCGATACCGCCCAACAGCAACCCGAGGACCATGAACGTCAGCGTCGGCATGCCCGGAACGAGTCCGAACAAGAAAAGCACGATCGCGCCGATCATGATGGCGCGCGGCTGTTTGGTCAATTGATCGGTAAGATCGGCGCCCATGTTGGAAGTCGAGGCGGCTCGCGTCACGATTACACCCGAAGCGGTCGACACGAGCAACGCGGGGATTTGTGTGACGAGACCGTCACCAATCGAAAGCAACGCGTAGGTTTTGAGCGCTTCCGGCAGTGACATGTCCTTCATCACGACGCCGATGATGAATCCACCGATGACGTTGATAAGTGTGATCAGGATTCCCGCAATAGCATCGCCGCGGACAAACTTCGAGGCACCGTCCATCGCGCCGTAGAAATCGGCTTCACGCGCGATCTCAGAGCGACGAGAACGTGCTTCTTGCTCAGAGATAATTCCCGCATTCAGGTCGGCATCGATGGCCATCTGCTTGCCGGGCATCGCGTCCAAAGTGAATCGGGCGGCGACTTCGGAAATACGTCCCGCGCCTTTGGTGATAACGACGAACTGAATAATTACCAGGATGACAAAGATGATCATCCCGACGACATAATTCCCTTGCACCACGAAATGACCGAATGAATTGATTACTTCGCCGGCATATCCTTTGGACAGGACAAGGCGGGTCGACGCCACGTTCAGCGCTAGGCGCATCAGAGTGACGACGAGTAACAATCCGGGGAATACCGACAACTCAAGCGGACGAGTAACATAGAGTGTCGTCAGCAACACGACCAGCGAAAAGGCGATATTGAACGCCAGCGCAAAGTCGAGAATCGCGGTCGGCACCGGAATAACGAGAACTGTGACGATGCCGATCACCGCGATTGCAAGGGCGATATCCGAACGCGCGGCGATGCGATGCAGCAGAGTGGGGGCCTGCGAACTCATTTACCACCTGCCAGTTTGCCGTTGAGCTTGTAGACATAGGCCAGAATTTCGGCCACCGCGCGATACATATTTTCGGGGATGATCTGCCCGATATCGCACATTTTGAACAACGCGCGAGCGAGCGGCACATTTTCGATCACCGGGATGCCGTGCTTGAGCGCTATGTCTTTGATCTTCTGCGCCACCAAACGCTCACCCTTGGCGATGACAATCGGCGCGCCGGCTTTTTCATTATCGTACTTAAGCGCGACAGCCAAGTGAATCGGGTTGGTGATGACGACATCGGCGGTCGGCACCGCGGCCATCATCCGCTTGCGCGCCATTTCGCGCTGGATCTGGCGAACCCGCGCTTTCACCTGCGGCGAACCTTCTGTTTCCTTGAATTCTTCTTTGAGTTCCTGACGAGACATCCGGATCGACTTTTCGAAATCGAACTTCTGATAAGCAAAGTCGAGCGCCGCGATCACGAGCACTGCCGCGCCGATCTTGAGCGCGATGCCAAGCGACAGCTTGCCGAGTACGATCGCCAACTGACCGGCCGACATATCGGAAAGCTGGAAGAATTGCGGAATTTCAGCGGCGATCACTTTGTAGGCGACAAATCCGACGACCACCAGCTTGAGTGTGTCGCGGATCAACATGACCATCGACTTCATCGAGAAGAGGCGCTTAAAGCCCTTCGACAAGTCGAGCTTATCAAATTTCGGTGCAAGCGCTTTGGGTGAAATATGAAATCCAACCTGCGCGACATTCGCCGCTACGCCGATTACGAGCAAAATTCCCATGAACGGTCCGGCGATGATGAAGAACTTGATGACGTTGTCTTTGAAGACGCCGTAGAAAGTCGGATCGGAAACGGCAATTGTCGGCGCGTTGGACATGACATATCGCAGAAGCTCGGCCGACTTATTGGCCATGAACGGCCCCAAAAAAATCAGCGACAAACAGCCAAACACGAGAATAGCCGCTGCATTGAGATCAGCTGATCGAGCGACACTTCCCTCTTCGCGCGCTTTTTCGCGCCGACGAGGTGTCGCCTGCTCTGTCCGTTCCTGGAATTGGTCTTCAGCCATTGCTTAGGCCTTCCCCATGCTCGCCAGAACGGTTGTGAGCTGATCGTTTAGGTAGACTGTCCCTTTTTCGAGGATGTGCGCGAACATCGGAAGCGACAGTGCCATCACGGCCAGCCCGATGGCGATCTTCAAACCAAAGCTGACGATGAACACATTCATCGTCGGGAGTAATTTCGAGATGACGCCAAGTGCGACGTCGGTCAAGAACATCGTCACAATCACCGGCGCGGCAACTTTGAGTGCGATCACTAGTGAGTAGGCCGAGTACTTGATTGCCAGTTCGCCGGTGGTTCCGTTGAAGACAACTTGTCCGGCCGGAACGGCGGCATAGCTGTCATGAAAGGCCCGGATAATCAGATGATGACCGTTGATGCCGAAGAAGATCACCAGCGACACCAGAAGCCAGAACTGGCCGATGGTCGTCTGTTCCTGATTGGTCGACGGATCGACTACGCTCGCGATCGTCAGGCCCATCTGGTATCCGGCGATAGAGCCGGCGGCCTGTACGCCCCAGAACAAGACGATGAACACAAAGCCGATCATCAGCCCGACCAAGAGTTCTTTGAGTGCGAGGACTGAAAGTTCGGCGATTGAGACAACCTGCGGAATGGAAGCGTCGCCAATTGATGCTGTCACGACGATCGTGAACAGAAGCAGCATCGCGATTTTGAATTGCGACGGTACGGCGGCGTGACCAAAGATCGGCGCCAACAAAAAGACACCACTGGCACGCAGGAGTACCAGCATGAACAATTGCATCTTCGGGGCGCTGTACGTGATCAGGTCAAACATGGCTACAAAACCTTAGAGTTCTCCTCATTCGGCTTTATGACATGTCAACCTTTGTGCCAACCAGAAACGGTCGACACGCCCCCTTTATCCTATTGCTGTTTAATATGTTACGGAAACTATCGTGGCCCGATTCGGCCCGGTTTAGGAGCGGCTGCGGAAAGATTTACCAGCAGATGGTGGAAAATTACGCAGGATCGTCCCGAAATAGGACTAAAGACCTATGCTCCAGCTAATTGAGGTATGAGCGCAAACATGTGGCGGGCGAAGTCGGTCAGCGTGTTAATGATCCACGGCAGAAACAGAAGGAGTGCTAACGACACCGCGAGAATTTTGGGTACGAAGGTGAGCGTCATTTCGTTGATCTGGGTCACGGCCTGGAAGACGGAAATTACCAGACCGACCAGTAGTCCGAAGGCCAGCATCGGCGAGGCGACGAGCAGTGTTACCTGCAGAGCTTCGCGGCCGATTGCGATTACCATTTGCGGAGTCATATTAGTTGTCCTTTACATTTTGAACGATTCAACGAGCGACTTGACCAGCAAGTACCAACCATCGACGAGAACAAACAGCAGAATCTTGAACGGCAGTGATACAATGACCGGCGGCAGCATCATCATCCCCATTGACATCAGCACGGCCGAGACGACCATGTCGATTACCAAGAATGGAATGAATATCACGAAGGCAATCATGAACGAAGTGCGCAGTTCGGAGATGACAAAACCGGGTACGAGTACATGCAGGGGGATGTCATCGGCATTCTTTGGCGCGGGCAATCCGGCCAACTCGACAAAGAGCCCCAAATCCTGCTCGCGCGTCTGGGCCAGCATGAATTTTCGGAAGGGCGCGACCGTTTTGTCCCAGGCCTCTTCTTTGGAAATCTTCTCATCTAAATACGGTTTGATTCCCTCTTGATACGACTTCGTGCCCACCGGCGCCATGATGAAGGCCGTCAGGATCAACGCCAGCCCAAGCAGAAGTTGATTGGGGGGCATCTGCTGGGTGCCGATGGCGTGACGCAAGAACGAGAGCACCACCGCGATCCGCACAAAGGAGGTGACCATCATCAGGATCGACGGCGCCAAAGCCAGTACCGTCATCAGGAGGACAATCTGGAGGGTAGTCGATAATTCGCCGGGCTTGGTGGCCTGGCCGATTTCGACTGAGACTTTCGGAAGCACCTGCGCGGATGTTGTGGCCGCACAGATGAGCAAACCGGCGCCGCTAAGCGCGGCGCACCGCATCAATTTCTTCATATCCTATACGTTTCTGTCTGCGACATCCATGTCGCGCTTCGATCACCCTTGGGCGATAGAAGGAATCATGTCGAAGCTCATGCTTCGACGACTGTCTGTTCTTTACTTGTCTGCATCTGGCGAAACTTGTCGGTGGTCCGTTTGAACATCTGCGCAAACGTCTCCCCCGACTTCGCCGCGGGCGCGGCCGATAACAGTTCGGTCACTTCCCGTTCGTCGACATCCGTCAACTTCGTGATCTGTTGGTCGGTTACACCCACGAGCACGGCACGCTTGCCGACTCGCACGAGCGACACGGTCTTTTTCGGGCCGACATAGGCCGACTCAAGAACTTCGAGCGTCGACAGATTGGCCGAGGCCGACTTGCGGCCGGTCATCATCCGCTTGAGCAGATAGAGCCCGCCGTAGAGCGCGACGATCACAATGACCAACGCGCTGACCAATTTGAGAATCGCCACGAGCGGAGAACTGTCGTTGGCCGTGGCGGATTGATCCGGGGATGCGTCATGCATCGCCTGCCCCAACGCCTCGGCAGCGGTGGTATCATGCTTGCCGGTCAGAGAGCCGGTAGCGATCAATCCTATAATCGCGACGGCTAAGATGACCGAAGTCAGAATGATATTTCGGCGATTCTGCTTATTCATTGGCTAATTGTCTAAGCCGTTCTTCGGGTGTCATGAGTTGGGTGATACGCAGGCCGAAGCTTTCGTCGATGACGACCACTTCGCCACGCGCTACAATCTTGTTATTTACAAGCAGATCGACCGGCTCGCCGGCAAGCTTGTTCAATTCCACGACCGAGCCGGGGCCCAGCGCGAGAATATCCGAGACGGACAGCTTAGTCCTACCCAGCTCGATCGCCACCGGCAGGTCGACATCCATCAAGAGATCGATATTGCGCGGTTCGACTTTGCCGGCCGGCTGCTGCAATTGCTGGAATTCGGCGTTTGACACGATGCTGTCGAACTGGATGTCCTCCGGCTTCGCGCCCGGTCCCGATTGCGGCAGGTCCTTGAGCATTTCCATCATTTCGGCGGCGACATCTTCTTCGGATTTTCCGCCGGAATCGTTTTGTGACGCGGCCGCAGCGGCAACGTCGGGCTGGAGATCCTTCTCGTCAGCCATTGTTGATTACCTCCTCTATCGGATCGATCACCTCGGTGACCTGGAAAGCGCGACGCTTGCCAGAGACACCCGGGTGGGCAATGTATTTTCGACGGTGATTGACCAGCACGTCGATCGGCTGGTTGATTTTCGAATCGGCGCGAATAATGTCGCCGTGATTGAGCGCCATGAAATCGCGCATCTTGATTTTCGAGCGGCACAGCACAGCCGAGACATTTGTGAGGACCGATTGCAGATTATTCAGCGTGGTGCGACGGTCTTCGGCGAGATTTTTCTTTTTCGTCGCGTCCATCCAGTTTTGTCCGGACAGCTTGGTGACAATCGGCTCAAGCGACATGTAGGGATAGCAGATTGTCAACAGACCGGTGGCCGAGAACAATTTTACCTGGAACGAAATAACAACGACCGATTCACCCGGCGGCACGATCTGAATGAAATGCGGGTTGGTCTCAAAGCTGCGCTGTTCGATATCGATCTTGACCAGGTTCTGCCATGACCGGTGCAGCTCGGAGTATAAGCGGGCGACTACACGCGACATGACGGATCGTTCGATGCCGGTCAATTCGCGCTCAGTTTCCAGAATCTTGCCGTGCCCGCCGAACATACGGTCGATGATCGAGAACGACAGGGTTGGGTTGAAGTCAACCAGGCAGAGCCCGTCGAGCGGCGGTGCAGCGAAGGTATACGTACTTGACGGCGACACCAGCGACATGATGAATTCCGAATAGGTGATCTGATCGACCGACACCAAGTCGACATCGACGATATTCCGAAGCATAGTCGACAGCGCCGATCCGAAATGACCAGCGAAGTTGTCGTGCATGTTTTCAAGTGTCCGGATCTGATCTTTGGAGACCCGGTTCGGGTGTTTGAAGTCATAGATGACAACCGAGCGAACTTTCTCGTTCTGCTGCGCCTGACTCTCGGCATCCGGCTCCGACGACGATACGGTCGTCAAGAGAGCGTCGATTTCTTCCTGTGAAAGTATCTTGGCCACGTTATCCCTTATTGCAGCACAAAGTCGGTGAAATAGACAGCGGTGATGTCCGAAGTGCCGAGGAGATCCGACAGCCGCTTCTTAATTTGTAGGCGCGTGATTTCTTTCTCGCGGGCATCGGTTAGTTGAGCCACGGTTTTGGAACTCATGATCGTAATCAGCGCATCGCGCACCAGCGGATCGCGGGCCTCAAGCTCAGTCGAGAGACCACCGTCCGCTAACTCAAATCCGAATGAGACGGACAGGAAGCGCGAACCGTTGGTTCCGGCCGGGTTGATCACCATATCTTTTACGGCGTAGACCAAACCGCCGCCTTCGCCTTCGCCCGTAGATTCGCCGTGTGAACCTTCGTGCTTCTTGGGCGGTTCGGGTTTCTTGGCGTGCTCGGATTTGCTCTCGCTTTTGGCTGTTTCGGCTTTGGGGTCGCTCTGTTTGTCGTCCGACTTTGCCATCATCGGCTTGAGCACGAACAACGCCAGGGCCACGCCGATTGCGATGACACCGAGGCCGATCCCGCCGAAGAGTATCAATTTGCTCATGCCTTTCTTGGGCTGAGGGGCTTTCGCCGCTTCATCGGCGGGGGCTACTATTTGTGTCTTGTCTGTTTCTGCTGCCACCTCTTACCTCTATGCTCTCGCAATCAGTAACTCTGTCACAACTTCTGATCGCTCAAAGTTGGGGCAGGGACATTACTCCCTGCCCCGTCTTTCACTTTCTCTATCGTTTCAGATTCACCAACTCGTCGAGCATGTTGTCCGACGTGGTGATGATTCTGGCGTTGGCCTGAAAACCGCGCTGCGCGGTAATCATGCTGGTGAATTCCTGGGCGATATCGACCGCGGACGACTCAAGTGCGCCCGAGGTGATAGTCCCGGCTACGGTCTGACCCGCCACGCCGGCAACGGCGTCGCCGGAGTTCGGGCTCGGCTGATAGTACGACCGGCCTGACTTGCGAAGTCCGGCCTGGTTGGTGAAATCAGCTACCATGATCTGCGCCAACAAGCGCGTGACGCCGTTGGAGAATATGCCCGAGATATTGCCGCCGTCGTCGATCGAGACTTTCTGCAGAATACCCAGGCCGTATCCATCCTGTCCGATAATCGCGGCGGTGTGCGTACCGGAGGCAAATCCGGTGAGACCGTCGAATTCGCCGATCGTGCCGGCATCCATCCTGATTTGCATCGGGCTGGCGCCGTTATTCGGATCGATGGTGACGCCGGTGGCGCCGCCGAAATAGTCGAATGAGTTCAACGAACCGTCGGAGTTAAACTGGACAAAGCCGGTGCGTCCGCCGGAAACGGTTTCGTTACCGGTGGTCGTGACCTGCCACTCCCAGCGATTGGAAATAATCGATTTGAAGAATTCAATCGACAGCGTGTGACGTCCGCCCTGCGAATCGTATGCCGCGATTGAAGTCGCGTGCAGAGTCGGCGCGGTGGTTACGACAAGCGGGCTGCCGTTGGTGGCGGAGATACCGGCGGAGCTTTTGATTTCTACGCCGCCGCCGCCCAGTCCGGTGAGACCGGTGACCAGTCCGGTGCTGTTATCAAAGACCAATCCGAGGTTATTCGAGATCGGTCCAGCCGCCGCACCATAGCCGCGATCGGGCATGAATGAATCGACCGCCTGCAAAGTTGAAGCCGCGCCGCCGGCCGAGGTCAACGTGGTGCCGTTCAATCCGAACAGTACACCGATGATATTACCAGTGGTGGCCGGTGTGGCGCCGGAGGCGTTATTGGCGCCGGATGTTGACGTAAATGAATAGTCAGCCGGTGCGCCAGCCTTTGTGCGGGTGATCTGAATCTGCCCGCCGACCAATTCAGCTTTCAGACCTTGAATCTGATTGATGCTGTTGATCACGTCGGACACGGTCGAATTGGCGTGCAGCCCGGCGATGATCTGGGTCGAGCCGCCGTCGACTGAGAATCCGAAATTGGTGAAGTCGTCGACTCCCAGATTGCCGAGTGTCATATTGAGTCCGAGCGGACCGACAAATCCACCGGAGCCGTCGTTGCCGACGTTGGTTCCGGTGTATGAGGCGTTGAGCGCCTGCGCGCCGGTGATGGTCACGGTGTGAACGCCGCCGACGCCGTTGGCCGCCTGACCAGCAACCGAAGCGACACCCGAACCGCCCGCCAGTGTAAGTGAGGCATCGGAGTCGGTCGAGGAGGCATCGAGGTTGTTAGCGAGCGACACGATTTCAGTCGCACGGGCAGGGTCCTGCTGACCGAACGGCAGTGTGATATTGCCCATTGTCGCAAGCGACGGGATATTGCCCGAGCTGTCGGCCATCTTTCCCTGAACGAAAAGACCGGTGGCCGGATCAACCAGATTGGAGTTGCCGTCGAATCCGAAAGCGCCCGCTCTGGTGTAGAAACGGTTGCCGTTGTTGTCGCCGAGGATAAAGAAGCCGGAGCCCTGAATCGCCAGGTCGGTGATCTGACCGGTGGTTTCAAGACCACCCTGGATAAACAGGTTGTCGATCGCCGACACCTGCATACCAAGACCGACCTGCAGTGAATTGGTACCGCCGGTGACCGTATTCGGGCGACCTGCGCCCTTGTAGGTCTGGACCAGCGCTTCCTGGAAATTGACGCGACCCGGCTTGTAGCCGATCGTGTTGATGTTGGCGATGTTGTCGCCAATCACGTTCATCTTGAGCTGGTGGTTCTTCAAACCGGACACGCCAGCGTAGAGCGATGCCATCATAGCTCGCTACCTCCCATGCATTCATGCAAGGTCTCCCCATCGAAAATGGGGGCCAACCCTGTACTTTGGTTAATGTGTCTCATATCAGTTAATCTTATTTTCATTCTTGTTCAGATGATCACCGCTGAATCGATTGAAGTCACGACGCCGTCTTTGAGGTTATCGCGGTCGAAGGCAGTGATGACGGTGCGGTTTTTGACCGAGACGACCAGCGCGGCTTCGTCAGTCAGAACCAGTGTTTCTTTGGATCCCTTGGCGGCGGCTTTGTCGATGGCGTCGGCCAAACGGTTGAGCTTTTCGGGACCGAGGGTAATGCCGCGCGAGAAGAGGCGTTCGCTGGCATGTTTGCTGAAGTTTACATTGCGGTCGCCGGCCAGTTCGCGCGAGAACATCTCCTTGAAGGAGGCGTCTTTGGTCTGAGCAGTCGTTGTCGACGACGGCGCTTTGCGCTCGGCGATATTGAGAAGATCGACCGGCCGCTGGTAGTTGTTTATGCGAACTGCGTTGCTCATGCCTGCATCCTTACTCATGCTCAGTTGTCAAAAGTCCCCGGTTCGCCGACACCGAGTACATCGCCTAAGCTCACCTGGAGACCGTCGACCATGAGATAAGCCGCGCCATCTTTGTAGATGATCTGTTTGACGACTCCCACCAGATTAAGCGACGACTTGACTGTAGCCCCGCCCGATGACTTGGCTGACATCGAGACGGTATACGTACCGGCCGCGGCGCGATTGCC
>CAYVWS010000065.1:0-13267 GCA_964455535.1 uncultured Ignavibacteriales bacterium
ATTCTCACGCCAGCTTTTCGGGCCTTGGTAACCTAACCTTTTGGATTAGTTCCGGTCAAGATATCAAAGGCGCGAACTGAAACTTGTTAGTGTATGTCTGACTTAATTGCGCGGAGAATTTCAAAGTACTGTATCTTGGCTATCCTAATCGTCGCCTATCTATTCGGTAGGAAGCAGTTCTTCGGTATCCCGCCCGCTGCGGACACGATCATAACAAGCCAACTGTTTGGAGGATTTGTTATGACCTTCTTGCCGCTTGCTTTCTTCGGCTTCATTATCTGTGAAACGGTGCTATCGTTTCGAAAGTACGGCTGGGGTTTCCTATTTCACCCAATTCGGAAACCGCAAGACATGTTCAGTGAGGGACCCCGAATTTGGCCTTGGTTTGTTGGCGTGGTATTCTTGTGCGAAATTTCGTTCCTTTTGCTTTCCTAATTATCCGTAGGTCAATCCCGTCTTCGGGGTTGACACAGGAAGATCCCGACATGAATGTCGGGTTACCAAGGCAGGGGAAAAAGATGTAACCCGCTAAGACGCGAGTAACCTGCGAAGAAAAGATGGCAGGTTCATAGACGAACCTGCCCTACTAATCGGAAAGAAGATGGGCCCCAGCTTTCGCTGGGGTGACAATCAGTTGTGTGGGGCGCCAAGGCATTTGCCCCATAGGGAAAACCTTGCCGCCGATGACATTCCTCTTGCCAGTAACCGCACGATTTGGTATACTTTAGGCAACGGGAATTGTCCCTTTCCGGACAGCCACGATGGAAAATATACAGATTTCTTTATCAGAGACGGACTCCGACCGTCAGGTCTCGCGCGTGCGAGTCGACGGCGTTATCGACACCCTGACAGCCGGTGAGCTCGAAGAGGTGATCGATTCGCTGTTGAAGCGCCGTCGGTACCGGATTGTCGTCGATTTGGCGGGGGTGGACTACATATCTTCGGCCGGGTGGGGGATTTTCATTTCGCATATCAAGGACGTTCGGGCCAACGAGGGCGATATCAAGCTCTCGGGAATGGTCCCGGATGTGTACGAGATATTTCAGTTGCTGGAGTTCGACAATATTTTGCAGGCGTTCGGATCGGCAGATGAAGCGGCTCGATCGTACCCGTCGATGGGGGCGGGTGACCATCAAAAAAAAAAGCCGATGAAGTCACCCGAGTCCGAGTAGTTGATCGCCCAGACAGCATGGCCGAGCTTCAGATGTCGGCCAATTCGACGACGTTCATAGGCCCATCCGAAACTGCCGTCACCGATCCGGAAGGCGCTATTTTGCAGATCGTCAGACGGGACCCGTTTTCGACGATCAGTGAAATAGTGTTTGAACTGGAGCGGCGGTACGATCACGAGTCCGGCTGGTGGCGCGTGTTCGGGACGCTCCGGAAACATCGGTTGCTGACCCGGCGTTCACGGTTCCGGTACGCCTGGCGGCGAAGTTAATGCGCGTCGCACAGACAAGGAAGTCTGCGCCCTCACGACTTCGGAGTTGAACAAACCGAAGTGGCGCGTCGGGAGATACATGGCCACGTTTGTCATCGCCTTTTCGCTCGGTGCCGCGGCGACCGCCGTGCTCTTTTGGCTGGTGCGCGGGAAGAGCGACGAACCGTCACAAAGCACGTCAGCGGACGACAATGCCGAAATTCTGTCACAAATCTCGGGGGCGCACTCATTTGATGAAGCCGAATTAGCGGCACTGGCGTATGTCGCGGCGCTGCCGGGCGTGACTCACGCGGCGTATCTGGAAAAGCGCGGCGATCATTTCCGGCCGAGCGCTCATGCCGAATTTTCAAACGGCGACAAGAGTGTCACGACCATCCTCATCGATCAACGCATACAGAATCTTCTGACTGGCGGTCATCGGGTACTTCCGTTCAGTCTTCTCACCGACAAAGCCGAACACACGCCGCTGGCGGTGGCGCAGACGTGGGATCGGTGTGTGCCGGTATTCTGGGGACATCATATTTATGGCCTGATTCTGCTTGCGACCGCGCCCGCGAGTTTCAAAGAGCCGACCGAATGCCGGCTGCGTGTGGTCAGCCAGATGCTGTCGGCGGTGTCGCATATCGAATCGATGCGCCCGGCTCAATCTGTGCGCGGCGACGGCGGCACAGCTCCGAAGCATTCGCACGACTCGGGTGACGGTCGTACCGAGCGGCACCTGCTCAAGCTCGTGCGCCACCGGAATTCCGAGACGGTAGTGCGGCGATTGATTGGGACTGCGCAATCGGAGATCGGACTTGAGCGATTTGTATGTATCTACGAGCCGAAGAATCAGCAGGATGGCCTTCAGGTGGTGGCAGGGGGGATTCATCATACTCTTCATGTGCCGCGAAGAGAGCACTTTGAAGGGCTGATGTCTCAATTGAACGGTGCAGAGATCGCGGAGATTCACGCTCCCGCCGTTGGCGGAAGCGGCGATGAACTATCCTGCGAACTGGCTCGGGGTGGCCTGCGGCACGCAGTCGCCTTTCCGCTTTCACCGGGCCGCCGTGGCATGATCGCGTGGGCGGATCATAAGCCGTGCGCCGATATCGCCCGCCGACTGACATATTTCAACGACGCCGCGGCGGAGTTGGTTGAAAACGCCGAATCGTTCGAGCGCGTCGAGCAGCTTTCGCATACCGATCCGCTCACCGGCCTGTACAATCACCGCTATCTGCAAAATCGACTGGCTGAAGAAATCAACCGCGCCCGACGGTACCGTCGGACGCTCGGCCTGGTGATGATCGATGTCGACCTGCTCAAGAGTGTCAACGATCAGTACGGGCATCAGGCGGGCGACGCCGTGCTGTGCCAAATGGGGAAGCTCTTCGGGCGTTCCGTTCGCGACAACGACATTGTCGCGCGCTATGGCGGCGACGAATTCTGCGTGGTCATGCCCGAGGCCGACGAAACGACCTGTGAATTGTTTATGACGCGCATACGAACAAATCTGGCGTCGCTGGAGTTCGAACTTCCCGACGAGGCGCCACGCGTGAAGTGCTCGATATCACTCGGAGCTGCCGTTTTTCCTCATCACGGTGACTCGGCTGAAAAGATTGTCTTCGCGGCCGACATGGCACTGCTGCGCTCAAAGGAGCAGGGGAGAGCCGCCGGCAGAACGTCTTTGAGCAGTTGAACGGTGGCTTGGTTAACTTGTTGGTGAGCGGGTTTTTAGTCTTTACATCAGAGTCGGGGGGCGGGTATATTCAGGAAAGTTTTATACGGCGGCGCCGGCTGCCTTTTTCAAGCGAAGATTGGTATAAGGAAGTGCCCATATGAAAAAACGGATACAATTTCTGACAAAGACGCTCGGCCTGATCGGGCTCTTATGGTGTCTCTTGGCCGTCACCGCATTGGCTGACTATGAAATAGGCAAGGATGACGTGCTCGATATCCGTTTCTGGCAGAAGCCGCAGTTCAATGCCACTGTGACGGTCGACGGCAGCGGGAAGATCTCGCTTGATATTCTCGGTCAGATCGACGCGGCGGGAAAGACTATTTCCGAGCTGCAAAACGACATTGTCCGGCTCATCTCCCGCTTTGACAAAGACATTTCTCAGGTAGTAGTACGGGTTTCGGCCTATAACCACAATTTTGTCTATGTAACCGGTCAGGCGCGCGTGCCCGGCAAGCACTCATTTGAAGAGATTCCCGACTTATGGACAATCATCAACGAATCCGGCGGGATAAATGAGTTAGGTGATCTTTCGCGCGTGACAATTATCCGAGGCGGCGCCGATGCCGGCAAGATCGAGTACGCCAATGTGGCCGAGGCGTTGGCGACGGGTGATATGTCCAAGCTGCCTAAGATTCGTCGCGAGGACACGATCGAGATTCCACGCTCGGCGGCGAATATTCCGCAATCGACCGTGGTCCAGCCGGTAGTACAGAAGAACTTTGTCTATGTGGTTGGAGCGGTGAATCGTCCCGGTCCTATAGAGTTTCAGGAGAATTCCGATATTCTCGACGTGTTGGCCTTAGCCGGCGGACCGTCGCCGAATGCCGATTTGAAAAACGCCAAGATTGTAACCCGTGACGGCTACTACGCGCAGACATTCAAAGTGAATCTGGAAAAATATGCCAACAGCGGCCGTCCGGCCCGCTACATCCTTCGCAAAGAAGACACGTTTGTCGTGCCGCAGAAAGGCGCAGGGCTTTTGGGCGGAAGTCTGGGGACGATCGCGGGAATCGGCGGCGCGGCGACAACAATTATTCTGCTGATCGACCGTCTGGGCAGCAATAACAACAACACGAACCGATAGACCAGCCGGGTACCATGGAAACCTATCGCGTCTCAAGCAAAGTCACCGACCGTAATCGCGAGTATCTGATTCAGACGAGCAACGATGCCACGCTTGGGGCGGTGGCAACCAGCGTCTATGTCAACGGCGAGCCCAAAGAGACTGTCAATTGCCCTCATCCGAACGATGTCTCGCCGCAGGAAATCCTATCGCTTGTAAAGCTCGCTCATGGCGAGAAGAAAAAAGAAATCGAAACACTGCTTGGGGCATATCATCGGGCGCTTGATTCCGGCTCACCGGAAATGCTTTTTCATTTGGGGACCGCTTTCTATTACAAGGGATTTATCGAGGAAGCGCTGGAATTGTTTTTGTCGGCGGTACGGACCAAGCCCGATTATCACGAAGCGCTCAATTATCTCGGTCTTACCCAGATTACGGCTGGTCATTCCGCTCAGGCAGTAGAGTCCATTTCCCGAGCCGTTGAACAGCGCCCCGGCTTTGCCGACTACCGCAACAATTTAGGCGAAGCATATCTGAACAACGAGGATCCGCGCCGGGCGGTTGGGGAATTCGAGCAGGCGATCGGCATCAACATGTATTATGCCGACGCCTATCTCAATTTAGGCATGGCCCATCTGGCGATGGCACTGCAATACGGCGGCCGCCAGTCCGATCCGGCGGCCATGACCCGGATTACCGATTGTTTCCGCAAGGCCTCGCTTATCTACGACGGATATGCCACGCCGCAATATGAAGAAGGCGTGACCGCGCTGGCTCAGCAGGATTTGCTGAGAGCGCACGCCATTTTCCGACGTATTCGCGAATCTAAAAAAGAAAATCACCGCCGGGAGTTTTCGTCGTATTACATGAAGTTTATCAGCTATCCGGAACTGGTGAACGAACAGGTTATTGTCGACCGGATTTCGTTTTTGAAATCTGAGATCGAGAAAAACCCGACCTACGTCGACTTGCACGCCGAATTGGGTCACGCCTATCTGGAACAGGCCCGGCTGTCGTGGCAGCGGGCAATAGACCAGTTCCGGCGGAGCGCCGAGATCAATCCCGCGCTCGCAAAAGTCCGGGTGGCGCTCGATGTCACGCAGGAAACCTATCTGAACATGGCGCACGCCCTTCGCCGCATTTCGGAGAAAGCATAAGACACATGGCTAACGGCACCTCGGTCATCGACTATTTCAACATGGAAACGGATTTCGCCACCGAGTTCCGCCGTCTTTTGCACAATATCAAAAACGCTCCCTCCGATGTTGAGTTGAAGGCAATCATGCTGACATCAGCAATGCTTTCAGAAGGGAAGTCGACAATCGCGGTGTTTTTGGCGATGACCGCCGCCCGCAAAGGGTTGAAAACACTGCTGATCGACGCTGATCTGCGCCGTCCCACCGTGCACCGATATTTCAGCATGAACCGAGATAACGGTCTTTCGGAAATTCTTGCCGGCGAGACAGTGGCCAAGACTGTCACCCGTCGCACCGCTTTGGAAAAACTCGATCTGATCTGCGCCGGCCGGGCGGTGTCGAATCCGTCGGAGTTGTTCGATTCGCGGATGATCGGCAATGTCGTAACCGAGATGAAATTCTATTACGATCTGATTTTGATCGACGCTCCGCCGGTGATCCCGGTCTCCGATCCGATGCTGCTGTCGCAGGAAGTCGACGGCGTGGTGCTGGTGGTGAAAGCCGGACAGACCCAGCGCGAAGTTGTTCGCCGCGCCACGGATATTCTGCGTTCACAGAGCCGCAAACTGGTCGGTGTGGTGTTGAACAACATGGATGGCCAGCTGCCGTACTACTACGACTACTCGGCCTACGGATACCATTACAATCAGCGGCCGCAGGATATCGGCCCCCGCAAGAAGTCGCGCGATACTGAAAAGAACGGCGCCGGCGACAAGAAGTCTGCCACCAAGCAATCCAAAAATTCCTAAGCTGTGCGGCGTGGTTGGGTAAGATGATCACGACGCGCAATGTGTTGACGGTCGACCTTGAAGAATGGTTCGTGGTCGAGGTTCTGGCCGGGCGGTACAAACCCGAAGACTGGCCAAAACTCCCGGCCACGGTCGTTCGCAATACCCGACGCCTGCTTGAACTGTTTCACCGCAAAGAACGTCGGGCCACTTTTTTTGTACTGGGCTGGTGCGCCGAGCAATACCCGCAGTTGATGCGTGAGATTGTCGACGCCGGCCATGAGATCGCTTGCCACAGCTATTATCATACACGCGTTGATTCGCTATCCCCCGAACAGTTCCGCGAGGATACACGCCGGGTCTATGACGCGATTGTTGCCGCTACAGGAATCAAGCCGATCGGGTATCGCGCGCCGAGCTGGTCACTGAATCCCTCGACAACCTGGGCATTTGAAACGCTGGCCGAAATGGGATTCGAATACGACAGCTCAATTTTTCCGATTAAGCACGACTTATACGGCGTTCCCAAAGCGCCGCGAAAGATTTTCAAAATGTCGCTTTCAAGCGGCAAGACCCTATGGGAAGTGCCGGCTTCGACGGTCCGGTTTTTCGGCCAGAATCTCCCGGTGACCGGCGGCGGGTATCTTCGCCACTCACCCTACTGGTATTCCAAGGCGATGGTCAAAAAGCTCAACCGCGAGGGTTTGCCCGCGATAGTCTATATCCATCCGTGGGAACTCGATCCCGATTTACCCAGAGTCGAAGGGCTGTCAGCCATGCAGCGATTCCGCACCTATGGATCTACTTCGGTGCTGTCGATGAAACTCGAACGGCTTTTGGGTGATTTCGATTTTGTTTCGATGTCGGAATATGTCATGGCCTCGACGCGCCGGAAAATCGGCTTCGAGCATGGGTGAGCGTCTCTTCAATTGTCTCCGCTTTGTCTGAATATTTTCTTGACCGCCCGGTGTATAAGTAGCAAGTTGAGCATTCTGTTGGAGGAAGACAAGGAGACTGTATCATGAAGAAAGCGTTAATTGTCGGATTTGCGCTTTTGGCGGTTGTCGGGTCTGTGGAGGCCGGCCGCAAAAAGGAAAAGACGGGCAAAGTTGAAAACGGCATCTTCACCGATGCCACTCATGGATTCTCGCTCACAGCCGGAGATAACTGGAATGTCAAAACCTTCGACGCCGAGTCGAATTTCCGTGTTTCGTTTGCTGAGAAAAAGTACGATATCCCCCCCGATTACCTGCAGGCGCCGGACTATACCAAAGTACCTCGTCTGATCGTCTGGGTCGACACGTCGTCGATGGGCGCGTTTCCGTTTATTGATTCGCTTATCAGCGAGTCGTACAAGTCGAAGCAGAAATCCGAAATCCTGAAGGAATTCGAGCTACTCTCCGAGCGGACAGTGCTGCCCAAGGGGCGCAAACCGTTCAATATCGGCGATGACAAGGGAGTGATCTGGGAGGGGCGGGCGGCCTACAAGAGAGAGATTCAAACTTCGGCCTCCGGCACTGCGACCCGTCTGGTGAATCTGGCGTATTATGGCGCCATCATTGCGGTCAAGCACGGCGACAAAGTCGTGGCGTTTCATGTCGAGTGCGAAGAGGCCTTCTACGACACGATTATCAAAGACGTGACGGCAATTCTGAACTCGCTGAAGTGGTCGGCGGCCGAACAGAAGTAACGGTCTTAGTTTGGGGACACCTTGAGCCCGCTTTGGCGGGCTCTTTTTATTAGGTATTGACCCCATAATTCGGCGGCGGTATCTTGGGGTCGAACCGTGTGACCGAAAGAAACGGAACGTAGTATGTGGATATTCAGGGCGCTTCTGCTGGCAATCTTGGTGATCCTGCTTATCGCGTTTGCCTACAACAACTTCAACCCCGACCAGGTCGTCGATGTGCACATGGCGCCGGTGGCGCATGACTATGTCGATGTCCCGCTGGTTACCGTCGTTTTCTGGGCATTTGTGGCGGGGGCGCTATTGGCCCTTTTGCTGTTCATAACCGGTCACATCAACCAGCTGTTGGTGATTCGAAATCTGCGGCGTCAGGTCAAGTCGCTCGAAACCGAATTGTCGGTGCTGCGCAATCGGCCGATCGAGGACTCTGCGACACTTTTGTCGGGAGCCGATCAACGTCGGGCAATCTCCGATTCGCCCTTTCGTGAAAGTTGAGATATGGTAGACTACGTATTATCGCTTCTGGTTTTGTTCTTCGGCGCGCTGGCGTTTTATCTGGTCTATGACCGGTTCATGAACCGTCCGAAGTCGAGCGAGTCGTCGCTGTATTTAGAAGCGCTTCGCGATCTGCTTGACGGCCGTCAGGAAACGGCCTACACCAAGCTGCGTCAGGTCGTCGCCGACGATCCGGGGAATATCGATGCCTACCTGCGGATGGGCCAGATCCTGCGCGAAAACAATCAGCCGGCGCGGGCGTTGCAAATACACAAAGATTTGACTCTGCGTTCCGGGTTGGCGCGACTGCAAAAAGTCGCGATTTTGCGTCAGCTTGCCGCCGACTACATCGCCACAAACGATCTGGTGACAGCCGAGGCGGCGCTCAAAGAAATGCGCTCGCTTGACAGCGGCAATTACTGGGCGCACACGCAGATTCTTGCTATCGCAGAAAAGGGACAGCAGTGGGAAGCCGCCGCTGAAGCCGCCGAGCAAATATTGAAACTCGAAGGCAACCGCTCGAAGAAGCCGCTGGCAAGATATTCGCTCGCGCACGGCGACCAGTTGTACCGTCAGAAGGAATATCACAAAGCGCGTATCGCGTACAAAGAAGCAATCAGCTTGGACCCGTCGTGTGTGCAGGCGTATTTGTCGATCGGCGATTCGTACGCCGACGAACAGCGCTATGAAGACGCGGTTACGTTCTGGACCAAGCTTATCGTAGCGGTGCCCGAACAGGCGCATCTGGTGATCGACCGTCTGAAAACGACCCTTTTCGAATTGGGCCGCTATGGCGACATCGCCGATATTTGTCAGGATATCCTGACTCACGCGCCCGGTAATGCTGCCGCGCGCCGCACGTTGGCCGAGTTCAACCAGCGCAAAGGTGACAGCGAAATGGCGATCGCCATGCTTGAGCAGCTGGTCGACGACTATCCCGAAGATCGCTCGGCACTTTTGGATTTGGTTCGTCTCTACCACGAAAAAGGGGATCGCAAGAAATTGTCCGACCTGTTGCGCAATCAGGAACGAAAGAAAGCGCAGAACAAAGGGTCGGGCACCGATCGACCGATTACTTCTGCCGCCCCTATCCGCGCCTGAACGTGCTGCGTGAGAGGCGGCGCTGTCACGACTATGCGCACTCGACTATTCGCTCTTACATCATGTCTACTCGCACTGGCTACTGCCACCGCTAACAGTGCCGATATCGGTACGTTAATCGGGCAGGGCAAACTCGACCAGGCGAGGCAAGCCGTCGAAGTTCTCAGCCGTGACTCGGCTAAATCGGCGGGCGGATTGTACTATCGGGCGGTGCTGGAACCCGACGGCCGCAAGTCGGCCAAGTTACTCGAAGACGCGTTGCGCGCCTCACCTGATACCAAACTCCGCGCTGATATCGTAACCCGGCTCGCACAGTACAATGTCGTTCGAGGAGAGTACAGCGGCGCGCGCGATCTTCTGAGTCGCGAAGATCTGCCGACCGTCGATGCAGGCCGGCTAAGAGCGTTTGCCTTGAGCGAAAGCGGATCGGGCGCCGAAGCCAAAAGCCGTCTTGAAACACTTTCCAAGGGCAAGCTGACACCCGAGCAACAGAAATGGGTCGGTATCGATCTGGCCAGAGCGGGACTGTCTGACGGAAAAAAGAAAACAGCAGTCGGGTCGCTGCAAACGCTCGTCGCGTCAAAAAATAAAGAAGTTGTGCCGGTGGCGTTGTATCTGTTGTGTATGCAGGCGGTCGACGCCGGCAAGATCGACGAGGCGGCGCGATGGTACAATCTGCTCAACGATCAGTTTCCCGAGGCGGTCGGTCTGGACGGACTCGTCGACAAGTTGGGGAGTGTGTCTTCTCAGCCGGAATCCGATGACAAAGCGGAAAAGGCGACCGGGACATTCTACTCGATTAAGGTCGGCGTATTTTCGTCGGCCGACAATGCGTCACAACAAGCAAAGAAATTCGGCGATACTAATCTCAAAATCGAGACGACGCGCAAAGCGATCGGCGGACAAAATTATTCGATCGTGTATGTCGGACGATTCCGCTCGTTCGACGAAGCCGACCGTGCCCGCCAGGACCTCGAAGCCAAAACCGGCGAGCAATATCAGGTGGTCGCTCGATGAGCGCACCGTCGGCTGCCGAGAATTCCTTCACGCCGCTCATGCGGCAGTACCAGGCAGTCAAAGCCCAGCACCCCGACAAGACGCTCTTTTTCCGGATGGGGGATTTTTACGAGATGTTTGGCGACGACGCCGTCAAGGCCGCGCCGATTCTGGGAATCGCGCTGACCTCGCGTTCGCATGGCAACAGCGAGCGGATTCCTCTGGCCGGAGTGCCGTATCATTCGGCCGACCGGTACTTGGCTAAACTGCTTGCCGCCGGGCTTAAAGTAGTAATTGTCGAGCAGGTCGAGGATCCCAAGACCGCCAAAGGAATAGTCAAACGCGAAGTGGTCGAGATTCTGACGCCTGGAACGGCCACCATCGACTCGCTTGAAGAACCGCTTCGGACACTTTGTCTGGCCGCCGTCTATTCGATTGATCAGAAAAGTGCCGGGGTGGCGACGCTCGATTTGTCGACCGGCGAGTTCCGCGTCGATGAAGGTCCGATGGCTGAGACGATGGAGCGGCTGCGAGTTGCCGAGCCCAATGAAATTCTCTATCCCGATTCATTCGACAAAGAGTTTGTCTCGCGCTGGCTACAGAATTCCGCTCGTGCGGTACTCGTAACGCCGGTCGAGGGGTGGCAGTTCGATTCTTCGACCGCCGAGCGGGAACTGAATGAATTATTGGGCACTTCGACCCTCGAAGGATTTGGTGTCCGCGACTGCCAGCTTGCGATCGCCGCCGCCGGTGCGATTGTGCGCTACCTGCGCGACAATCACCGTGACAAGCTCGGGCATCTCAATCGTATCGCACGCTTCGAGCAATCCGATCAGATGACGCTCGACTACGGCACCATTCGCAATTTGGAATTGACGCGAAATCTCTCCGACGGCGGCCCCGCGCACACGCTGTTGTCAGTAGTCAATTATTGCCACACGGGGATGGGATCGCGACGATTACAGCAGGCGTTGACGAGACCGTGGAGAATCAAGACGCGCATTGAAATGCGTCTGACCGGCGTCGCCGAACTTGTCAAGAATAGGGATCTGGCATTTTCGATTCGCGAAGTCACGAAAGCGCTTCCCGATCTGGAAAAGTTAAATGGACGAATCGGAATCGGACGGCTCAATCCGCGTCAGGCCATTGCAGTCCGCGATGCGCTTAGGTCTGCTTCTGCGCTCAAAAAACTCCTGCAGTCGGCGCACAGTCCGCTTCTTATCAATGTCGCCGGGAGCTTGCCCAAGGGCGAAGACCTGATCACGCGTATTTCCGACGCAATTTCCGATGACCCGCCGTTGGTGACCAACAAAGGCGGGATGATCAAACCGGGATATTCTGAAAAGCTCGACCATCTGAATGAATCGATACGCGAGGCCCGACGATATATCGGTGATCTGCAAAAAGTCGAGCGCGAGCGCACGGGTATCTCGAGTTTGAAAGTCGGATTCAACAAAATCTTCGGCTACTACATTGAAATCACCCGCGCCAATTCTGGGTCGGCGCCTGAAAATTACATTCGCAAACAGACACTGGTCAATGCCGAGCGGTATATCACTCCGGAACTGAAAGAAAAAGAAGAGCTGATCATGGCGGCCGAAGAGAAAATCTTCGCGCTCGAGACCGAGCTGTATCAGGAACTGGTCGACGTGCTCGCTTTGCGCATCGCTGATCTTGTGCACACCGCTGATTTGCTCGCTGAAATCGACTTGGTCGCCGGACTAGCCGAGCTTGCCGTTGCGCGTGGATACTGCCGGCCTGAACTCTACGAAGATGACCGCTTGGTAATCACCAACGGCCGCCATTCGGTGATCGAGTCGGTGCTGCCGTCGGGATCGTTTGTCCCCAACGACGTCCAGTTTGAACCAAACGGCCGGCGCATCATGGTGCTGACCGGGCCGAACATGTCGGGTAAATCGACCTATCTGCGACAGATCGGCCTGATTGTCATTCTCGCGCAGATCGGATCGTTCGTTCCGGCCGACAAAGCGGAGATTGGCTTGGTTGATCGGGTCTTCACGAGAGTGGGTGCGCTTGATAATCTGGCGCGCGGACAATCGACTTTCTTAGTCGAGATGATCGAGACTGCCAACATCCTGAACAACGCCAGTCAGAAGTCTTTGGTCTTGCTTGATGAAGTCGGCCGGGGAACATCGACTTTCGACGGCCTCTCAGTCGCCTGGTCGGTGGTCGAGTTTATCGACGAACGTCTGGCCTGCCGCACAATTTTCGCCACGCACTATCATGAACTGACCGGCATGGCGACGCTGTCGCCCCGTGTCTTCAACTGTCAGGTAGCAGTGAAACGCTGGCAGGAAAAAGTCATCTTCATGCACAAGATTATTCCCGGCGGGTGCGATGATTCGTACGGCATCGAAGTCGCCCGCCTCGCCGGACTGCCCAAGAGCGCCGTCTCCCGCGCCAAACAAATTCTTAAACTGCTCGAATCAGGCAAGTTCAGCCAAAGCGAAATCGGCAAATCTATTTACAAAGAAAAAGTACAGCCGTCGCTTTTTGAAACGCCGCGCTCTGAAGTCGAGAATCGCCTTCGTGAACTCAATCTCGACGAATTGTCGCCGGTGGCCGCGTTTGATATTCTTCGCCGCTGGAAAGAGGAAGTGGAACCGTGAGCCAGGTCGCCTCAAAAAAACGCTGGATTCGTCCGCTACCGGAGCGGCTGATCAATAAGATCGCGGCGGGGGAAGTGATCGAACGTCCGGCGGCAGTGGTCAAAGAGTTGGTAGAAAACGCCCTCGACGCCGACGCCACCCGTATCGAAATCACGGTCGAAAAGTCCGGCACCAAGCTCATAAAGATTGTCGACAACGGCTGTGGCATTC
>CAYVWS010000066.1:0-3182 GCA_964455535.1 uncultured Ignavibacteriales bacterium
AGTGTTGGTGGCGGCAGTGGCTATGGCCGGACCGGCGAGCGCTCAGGACTATACGGGGTGCGCGGATCTGGTCAATTCGGCCAAAGACACTGTCCGTGCATTCGGATTCACCGGCAAACCGGGCGACCAAGTGCTGTTGCCGATTCTTATGAAGAACGACTCGATTTGCGTCGGATTTCAAATTCTGGTTCGGTTCGACAGCTCAAAGCTGACACCGGTGTTCATCCGCGATTCAGTGTGCGATTCTGTCGACGAGTTCAGCCAGTGTGTTCGGTACGCGGTTGATACTTCATTTGTCGATAACGTAGTGGCCGGGCGGCTCGTCAAACTCGACAGCGTCCCGGATGGCTTCGGCGGCTGGGTCTACGACACGGTGACAAATTTCAACGTGAATCTATTTGAGCAGCGGCGAAACGTCGTGGCGCTTAACTTCCTGCCGACCCTCACCAAGATCGACTCGATCGCCAAGGGCAGCGGCGTTATTGCATATGTAAAATTCAAGATCAAGCCCACCGTACCGCACAATGCGATCGGCAACTTTGTCTTTTACGAGGCAGATATCTGCGTAGACACCGGCATTCCCCCCGTGACTACATGTTATGACGGGTGCAATGAAACACAGATGGTGTTGGCGGAAATCATAGCGCCAGACACCGCAACGCAGACAATTCAAGTTTATCCGAGGACGTTAGGGGCCTCGTTCAGGGCTGATACCACGAGTGTGCCTGATCCGACGCTGACATTTTCGGCGAACCCGAACAACATAAATCCACCGACAACAACACAGTCTCTTTTGTCATGGGCGGCCACAAATGCGGACTCTGTTGTAATTACGGCGAACCCGGCGTTGCCGCCGGACTTTCCGCTTAATAGTACAACTCTGATCTCCTCGAAATTGGTTGCACCAACTGTTACCACAGTTTTCACCGCCAAGGCGTTCAAAGGAGCCACTAAATCGATCACGCAGACAGCGACGGTGACAGTTGGCGGTACACCATCTTGCCAAAATACAGTGACTTTCGCTCCGAGTGTTCAATCCTATACGATCAACCAAGGCGAGACCGTCGCCTTCCAGGTAACGGGCACCGCCGGAACCAGCGGCTCGACAATATCTCTGACTGCCAATTCGCTTCCCAACAACGCCACCTTTTCGCCGTCGAATCCGGTGATTGGAACCACCACCGCGACGGGCAATTTCAGTTTTACGCCCGACTTCAATCAGAAGGGTACATTCACGGTCAGTTTCACCGCCTCCACTACCTCCCCTGCTTGTCAGACATCTAACTCAGTGCTGATTATAGTGAATGAACTTGAAAAAGACCGTCTCTTCTCGACCTCAGCTCCGAAGCAGAAACCGGTCGGCGGATTGCGCGGCACCGGTGGAATCAAGTTCCCGATCAACTTGATTTCAGCTAAGACCGTGTACGGCGTCAATTTCGATATGGATTTCCCGTACAACTATGTCTCGGTCGACTCATTCGTGGTAACCGGCCGCATTCCTGAGTACGCGGTATATGACAATCTCGGCGAGACGCCGGGCACTGTTCGTGTCGCCACGTTCGGATTGGCTAACGACTCGGTGGTGACTGACACCAACACCGCGATTCTGTACGCCTACATGACTCTTGATTCCAACGCCGTGCCGTGGACTGATTATCCGATCAACATGCGAAACGGCCGCGAGTCGGTGAATCCGAATCCGTCGTTCCCGTCGCTTGAGCTGCAAACCGATTCCGGAATCATTCAGTGCGACAAACCCGGTGACGTAAACCTGGATAAGATCATTGACGTCGCCGATTTCGTGAACATCGTCTCGTCGATTATTCAGACATTCACGCTGAACAACCGTCAGTTCAGAGCAGCAGATATTATTGTGAATGACTCGGTGAACGTCTTCGACTTAGTTGCTGATATCAACCTGTTCTACAATCGTCCGGTCAATCCGGCTCCGCCGGCTCCGGCGGCGCCCGCAACAATCGCGCTTTCGTATGGCGACATTCCGGCCGGAGGATCGGGCCAGATGGTTGTGGCGTCTGAACTGCCGCAGGCGGTTGCCGCGATGCAGATGGACATCGGGTACGACCCGAATTCCGTCGACATGGGCACGCCGCAGGTGACGGTCGACAACCTCAATTATGTGTTGCAATACAAAGATGACGGCGCCGGGAAGATGCGCGTGTTGCTCTACTACCCAGATCCGTACAAGACGGCCGAGCTGATGCAGGCCGGCGCGGCCAATCTGGTCAGCATCCCAGTCACCGCGAAGTCTAACATAACGTCGGGTGACAAGAACAAGATTCGGCTGACTCAGGCGCTTATGTCCACCTCGACGGCGGCTTCGATCACCGTCAAGGGAACCGATGCGCCGCTTCCGACCGGATTTGCGCTGTCGCAGAATTATCCGAATCCGTTCAATCCGACAACCACGATCGAATACTCGATCGGGGCGTTCGACGACGGCGCGGCCAGCAAACGCATTCAACTCGAGATATATAACGTGCTCGGTCAACTGGTACGGACACTGGTTGATGCAGAACGCAAACCGGGCACATACCACGAGGATTGGGACGCGACCAACACGATTGGTCAGCGCGTCTCAAGCGGTGTCTACCTCTATCGTCTTCAGGTCGGCTCCGAAAAACAAACCAAGAAGATGCTCTTGTTGAAGTAGGGGAGCGAGGAGATGACCATGAAAACACTATATACACTCATCGGCCTGACCTTCGTCCTTCTTCTTTCGGCGACTGCCATGGCGCAAACGCCGCCGGTGCTCGATCCGATCGGCCCGCAGGTTGTCGACGAAGGGCAGACCCTGACGCTGCACATTACGTCGAGCGACGCAGACCTGGATATCCCGGTCTTGTCGACCTCGGCTCTTCCGGCCAACGCCGTCTTTGTCGATTCGGGCAACGGCGCGGGAAGTTTCACCTTTACACCGGACTTCACTCAGGCGGGGCCGTATTCGATTACATTCCGTGCCGCTGACGCTGTGACACCGGATACAGCGACCGAACTTGTATCGATCACTGTCAACAATGTTAATCAGGCACCGGTGTTAGCCGATCCCGGTCCGCAGTCGGTGAACGAAGGCGCATCGCTTTCGTTCGGCGTGAGTGCGACTGATCCGGATGCTACGATTCCGACACTCTCGGCTCTGAACCTGCCAGTGTTTGCCTCGTTTA
>CAYVWS010000066.1:3282-13082 GCA_964455535.1 uncultured Ignavibacteriales bacterium
ATGTTAATCAGGCACCAGTGCTGGCCGATCCCGGTCCGCAGTCGTTGAATGAAGGTGCATCGTTGTCATTTGGAGTAAGCGCGACTGACCCTGATGCTACGATTCCGACACTCTCGGCTCTGAACCTGCCAGTGTTTGCCTCGTTTACAGATTCAGCTAACGGTGCTGGTTCGGTGACCCTGAATCCAAACTTTACGCAATCTGGCGTCTACAATATCTCGATAGTTGCGACCGATGGTTCGCTTGCTGATACGCAAGCCGTCGCGATTACAGTCAACAATGTTAATCAGGCACCAGTGCTGGCCGATCCCGGTCCGCAGTCGTTGAATGAAGGCGCATCGTTGTCGTTTGGCGTGACCGCGACCGATCCTGACGCTACTATCCCGACGCTTTCTGCTCTGAATTTGCCGGTTTTCGCGTCGTTTACAGATTCAGCCAACGGTGCCGGTTCAGTAACTCTGAATCCGAACTTCACGCAATCTGGTGTCTACAATATTTCGATAGTTGCGACTGACGGTGCTCTTGCTGATACGCAAGCCGTCGCTATTACGGTGAACAACGTGAATCAGACGCCTGTCCTCGCCAACATTGGTTCGCAGACTGTGGCTGAAAGCGGCACTCTTTCGCTTCATGTCACGGCGACCGACGCGGATGCCACGATTCCGACTCTGAGCGTGCTCAACCTGCCGACAAACGCGACCTTCGCCGATTCGGCCAACGGTGCGGCGGGATTTGTTTTCAATCCCGACAACACGCAGGCCGGAATCTACAATGTTTCGTTTGTTGCCACCGACGGTTCGCTGGCCGACACGCTGGCCGTGCAGATTACAGTCACCAATTCGAATCTGCCGCCGGTGATTTCTGTGCCTGGTCCTCAGATTGTCGATGAAAATCAAGTTCTGACTTTTGGTTTTACTGCAACTGACCCCGATCTGACAACACCTTCGTTCACTGTTCTGAACTTGCCGACCAACGCTGTTCTGACCGATTCGGCTAACGGCGCCGGTTCGATTACATTCTCGCCGGATTTCACGCAGGCGGGAATCTACAACATCAGCATCGTAGCCAGCGACGGTTCACTGGCCGATACTGGCATCGTCAATGTGACCGTCAACAACGTCAACCGTGCGCCGATTGTCGCCGATCCCGGCCCGCAGTCAGTCAACGAAGGCGCGTCGCTTTCATTCGGCGTGACCGCGAACGATCCAGATGCGACTATCCCGACTCTGTCGGCTTTGAATTTGCCGGCCTTCGCGTCATTTACAGATTCGGCCAACGGAGCCGGATCGGTAACGCTCAATCCAGACTTCACTCAGGCAGGGGTCTACAATATCTCAATTGTTGCCACTGACGGTTCGCTCGCTGATACTCAGGCCGTAGCCATCACGGTCAACAACGTTAATCAAGCGCCGGTGCTGGCCAATATCGGTTCGCAGACGGTAGCAGAGGGGAATACGCTCAATTTGCATGTGACCTCGACCGACGCCGACGGTTCTATCCCTACAATCACCGTCTTGAATCTGCCGACCAACGCGACTTTCGCTGATTCGGCCAACGGCGCCGCCGGTTTCTCATTTACGCCTGACAATACGCAGTCGGGTATTTTCAACGTGAGCTTTATCGCCTCCGACGGTTCCCTCGCCGACACGCTCGCGGTGCAGATAACCGTTACCAATTCGAATTTGCCCCCTGTGATAACTGTGCCCGGAGCCCAAATAGTCGACGAGAATCAGGTGCTGACCTTCGGCTTTACCGCCACTGATCCCGATCTGACAACACCGTCGTTTACTGTTCTGAACTTGCCGACCAACGCCGTTCTGACCGACTCGGCTAACGGCGCCGGTTCGATTACCTTCTCACCGGATTTCACGCAGGCAGGAGTCTACAATATCAGCATCGTCGCCTCCGACGGCACCCTCGCTGATACAGGTGTGGTAAGTGTGACTGTCAATAATGTCAATCGTGCACCAGTGGTCGCCGATCCCGGCCCGCAGTCAGTCAACGAAGGCGCGTCGCTTTCATTCGGCGTGACCGCGAACGATCCAGATGCGACTATCCCGACTCTGTCGGCTTTGAATTTGCCGGCCTTCGCGTCATTTACAGATTCAGCCAACGGAGCCGGATCGGTAACGCTCAATCCAGACTTCACTCAGGCCGGCGTTTACAATATCTCCATTGTCGCAACTGATGGTTCTCTGGCCGATACACAGGCCGTCGCGATTACGGTCAACGATATCAATCAAGCGCCGGTGATTGCCAATATCGGTTCACAGACTATTTCCGAAGGCAGTACGCTTGATTTGCATCTTCTCGCCACCGACGGTGATGGAACAATCCCGACACTTACAGCCGAAAATCTTCCCGCCAACGCAACCTTTGCCGATTCAGCCAATGGTGCGGGTGGTTTCAGCTTTACACCGGACAACACCCAATCAGGAATCTATACTGTTAGTTTCATCGCAAGCGACGGCACTCTTGCCGATACGCTTGATGTTCAGATTACCGTGTCCAACAGCAATCTGCCTCCGGTGGTTGTCGTGCCGGGTGCTCAGAATGTCGATGAAGGGCTGACCCTCACCTTCGGCATTACTTCATCCGATCCCGATCTGAGCACACCAACTCTGTCGGCCTTCAATCTCCCCGCCAATGCTGTCTTTACCGATTCAGCCAACGGCGCCGGTTCGCTCTCGTTCTCACCGGATTTCACTCAGGCGGGAGTATACAATGTGAGCTTTGTCGCCTCCGACGGTTCATCAGCCGATACCGGCATCGTCTCGATCACCGTCAATAACATCAATCGCAAACCCGTGGTTGCCGTGATTGCGCCGCAGTCGATCAACGAAGGATTGATTCTGGCGGTCGGCGTAAGCGCGACTGATCCCGACGCGACCATTCCTGTTCTGTCAGCACTGAATCTCCCTGCTAACGCCATATTCACCGATTCGCTCAACGGCGCCGGATCAGTCAGATTCTCGCCTGATTTCACACAGGCCGGAAACTACACCGTGAGCATCGTTGCCTCCGACGGCACGCTCGCTGACACAGTCGGCATGGATATTACCGTTAACGATGTGCCGCACGCGCCGGTGTTGGCCGCAATAGGCGCGAAGTCGGTGACCGAAGGCCAGGTGCTAAGTTTCAGAGTGAGCGCTACCGACGTGGACGGAACAATTCCGACACTCGCGACCGGCGCGCTGCCCACTAACGCTGTCTTTACCGATTCTGCCAACGGCGCCGGCTCGTTCCGCTTCGCTCCTGATTTTTCGCAGTCGGGCGTCTACAATGTCAGCTTCTTCACCTCTGACGGTGTATTTGCGGACACCGAAGTTGTTGCCATAACCGTATTCAACTTCGGCGCGAACTCTGAACCGATCATCACCGCGATTCCGGATACGACGGTGTTCGAAGGCGGGCTGCTTACGTTGACAATTAACGTGACCGATCCCGACGGCGCCATCGCGCCCGAGCTGGCTATCAACACGACGCTTAAGAATTACACCTTCACCGATCACCACAACAATACGGCGACACTGACCTACACTCCCGGCTACACCAACGCCGGACTCGATACAGTGCGCGTATTCGCGACCGATTTCGGCTCGCCGCGCATGACCGCGACCGAAGTCTTCTCTATTACAACCACCGATATCAATCAGTCTCCGACCTGGGCGCCCAAAGGACCGTTCAGCTTGTCGGCGGGTCAGACGCTCAGTTTGGTGGTAGCCGCGAAAGACTCAACTGATCCGGTCGCAACCAACCGTCTGTTCCTCTCGGTACTTGATCTGCCGGCCAATGCGACCTTTACCGACAGCGCCAACGGCCACGGTCTGTACTACTTCGCGCCGACTCAGGCACAAGTGGGTACCGACACCGTTCACTTCCTTGCTGTCGACGAAGGTCAGCCGACCATGTCGGCGATCATGAGCGTGATCATCACTGTGCGCCAGCAAAACTTGGCGCCGGTCATGTCGCCGATCGGACCGAAAGTTATCACCGAAGGCCAAACGCTTTCATTTAGGATTACCGCGACCGATCCCGATGGCCCGGCGCCGGTTCTTTCGGCCGCGCCGCTTCCGACCGGAGCCGTATTTGTAGACAGTTTGAATGGCGCCGGTTCGTTCAGATGGACTCCGTCGTTTGTGCAGGCGGGATTGTACGCCATAACTTTCAAAGCCACCGACGGCGCCGCGACCGGAAAAGAAACAGTCTTCATTCAGGTCTACGAAGCCGGCAACCAGCGCCCTGTTTTCGATTCGCTCCCGAGTATCTCTGTGGTTGAGGCCGACTCAGCCACGCAGATCATCACCGCCAGTGACCCCGACGGCGGCACGATAACACTGAGCGAACTGACCGGATCAGTCCCGGCGTTTGTTACCATTTCGATTACCGGCAATACCGCGACCGTAAAAGCAAAACCTACTTTTGGTACCGACGGCAACTACACGTTCAGCTTGATTGCCTCCGACGGCACGTTGGCTGACACTGCGTCATTCAATCTCACTGTTCTGGATGCCGGCAATCAGGAAGCGGTCTTGGCTCCGATCGGCAACAAGCAGGTCAGAGAACTTCTGAATCTGACTTTCAGGATTTCTGCATCCGACGCCGATGGATCGAAGCCGATTCTCACTGCAAACCCTGTCCCGCCAGGCGCTGTCTTCCTCGACAGTCTGAACGGCCATGGATCCTTTGTCTGGACACCGTCCGATATTGATTCGGGCACATATCTGGTGACGTTCTTCGCACAAGATGCCGACTCGCTGGCTTACATTGATTCCGAGCAAGTGACAATCCATGTGCTCGACACCAATCGTGTACCTCTTATCGTGACGTCCAGCTCTCGCTCCATGAACGAAGGCGATACTCTGCGCTACGCTGTCTTCGCCTTCGATCCGGACGGAACCATTCCGTACATCCGAGCACGTCTGGACGGCGCCGCCGATACGCTGGCCACTAACATGGTCATGTTTGATTCAGCCAACGGCACCGGTGTGCTGACCTTTACACCGAGCTACACGCAGGGCGGCACTACATCGACTCAGTATTTCGTGCGGTTCTACGCCAAAGACGGCGCCGATTCGAGCATCGTCAAGGACGCAACTGCTCCGGTACAGATAACCGTGAACAACAAGATACGTCCGCCGGTGATGAATTTCTCACTCGGTACCGGGCCGTTCAATATTCTCGAGGGTTCAAACCTGACGTTTACTGTAACGGCGTCAGATCCGGATGGTGGCAGCATAACTGCGCTCTCAGCCACGCCGTTGCCCTCCAATGCAACGTGGACCGGAACAATTCCCACGAGGACATTCACCTTTAATCCGAGCTTTACGCAGGCCGGAACATATAACGTGACATTCACCGCGACGAAAACCGGTGGGCAGACTGCCACCCAGATTGTGACGATAAACGTGAGTGAGGCCGGAAATCAGAATCCGATTTTCAGCACAGTACTCGCCGACACGATTAACTGCCCCGTGAATATCACTTCCGCAATTGTGGTTCGCGCCACTGACCCGGACGGCAACCCGATCACAATCACCGGCACACCCGTCAACCCGAACGCACAGTTCGTCGATTCGGCAAACGGTGCAGCCACGTACTTCTACACACCCGATAACCTGGATCTTGGCACCTCCTTCCGTGTGACATTTATCGCACGCGATCCATCACTGGCGGCTGACACGGTGACAACAGTGTTGAAAGCGACGGCCTTCCTTCGCGGCGATGTGGACAACAATGCGAAATACACGATGAATGATCTCGCATTTCTGATCGGGTACCTCTATCGGCAGGGCCCGGCTCCCCAGCCGATGGAAGCCGCCGATGTGGATCATGACGATGCGGTCAACATCGGAGATATCAGTTATCTGATTAACTACTTGTATCTCAACGGCCCGCGCCCGCCGCAATAATTGCGCCGAAGCCGATATCGACTCTTGAAAGGGCCGCCTCCGATGGTGGCCCTCTTTTTTTGTTTGCGTCGGCGTTGATTTTGTCGCACTTGATGCTCTCCCGGAAGTGATCCGGGTGATTTAGTGACCGCGAAAGACTTGACAAATATGCGGTTACGAGCTACTTTTTGTGTGCGGAAGGGTCCCCGCCTTTGTTGTCTACCCACTCCGCTCGCGTAACCTCACAAGGCATCGTAACGGCAAGTCGTTGCGATCATCGTGTTGGTCGAGCTTAAAACTTTGGTTGTGCTTTGTTGAACGTGGTACTACGCAAGCGTTCGAAGTTGATTAATTGTCGAAACAATTAGGCTTCGGCATGCCTTCGTTGGTTGCCGATTCTTCGAGAGGAGGTATTTCTACAGAAACACATGAGTAACTTCCTACACAACTGCAGTGGACGCTGCACGCGTGTGTTTCCAGTCAGCATGAAAACTACATTTGCTCATTTTTATACTCTAATTCCTAAGAGAAAGGACATGGGAATGATGAAAAGAAACTCACTTTTCCTGCTCCTGACGGGATTGATTCTCGCGGTTGGCGCGAACGTGTTTGCGCGTTCGTGGTTCGACCAGGGGAAGCCGACGGTTAATCCGGCAACACGGGTTCACCAGTTCAGTCCGCAGGATGTGGCGTCGCCGTACGAGCGGATGCCGCAGGATGAAACCACCGCTCCCAGCGGCGCGGCTCCGCGCATGCCGCTCGGCGTGGTGACTTCCGCCGCCGGTTCGCCCGGTATTGTGGTCGACAACTCGTACCACGATTGGCAATGGACCTACCCGGGCCGCAAAATCGATTGGCGCGGACGTCCGTACATCCAGTTCGCCTACAACGATCGTCAGGCCGGCGATGTCGGCGTGACCAAGCACGGCTACAACGTGTATAACCCAATCGGCGGGACCTGGCCTCGTGGTCAGGCGGCCGGTTGCGAAGTGCAGCCGAATGTTGGCGAACAAAAGTTCATCGGTCTGTATCCTACGCTCGGCGTCAACAGCCGCAGCCGCGTGGTCCTCGGCGGATACGACAACATCTTCTGGAACGAAGCGTCCCAGGAAAATGCGATCTACTACCAGCCGACCACCCTCTTCTCGTGCTCATGGGGTACCGGTACCCGCATCGATTCGTCGCAGTACAAAACCGGCATGATCAGCTACAACCCGGCCGCCGCCGGCTCGCGCCTGCTGCCGATCATCATCGAAGTTCAGGAATGGCTCAATGACACTGTCACCCACGTGCTGGCGTCTCAGTCGACCTTCCCGTATACCATTCCGGGTTGCGCCACCTGCACCGGCAATACTCCTATCCTCTACTTCCGTAAGATGACGTATGGCAACTCAGGAACCTGGGTTGGCCCGACCATCCTCGATACCGCGCAGTTCATGTGCCATTTGGCCGTGTCGCGCGTCTCGCCGAAAGTCGTAGCTGTCTATTCCAAAATCACGGCCGGCGGTATTGCGCACAACCAGTCGAACGACGCGACCGTAGTGTATCGTCAGAACGACAGTCTCGGCATCGGCACCTGGAACGCCAAAGTTGACGTTTCTCCTTACGACCGTGCCGCGGGTCCGTCATACTCACACTGGTTCGATGCCCGTGCCATGTATGACACCAATGACAAGCTGCACATCGTGTGGCATGCGCAGTGGCTTCCGAAAGATCCGTACGGAACGAATTTCGCCGAATGGAATTTCTACGTCAACGGTATGAGCTTGCTCCACTGGTCGGATGCGACCGGTACCATCAGCCGCGTCTATAACGGCGAATGGTGGCCGCACGATCCGCGTCCGGACAGCCCGTATGATTTGGTTTGCGGATTTGTTCATGCCAACCAGCTCCTGCTTGGTGACGTGGCCATGTCCGAGTGCAATGGCCATCTGTATGTCGCGTGGTCCATGGGTTCTGACCCGACCGGAACTCCGGTGCGCACCAACGACTGCGCTTCGGGCGGTACGCGTGATGCCCGAACCAGCGCCAACGGCGAAGTGTATATGTCCGTTTCGTCAGACTTGACCGGTCTCCTTTGGGACAAGCACCGTAACCTGACCAATACCCCGACTCCGGATTGCGACTCGGCTGGTTTCGGCGGCGTGTGCTACAGCGATATCAAGCCGACGATGTCGACCTATGGTATGGACATCACCTCGTTTGATACCAACGCCATCCCGGTGACCTTGACGTGGCCGGATACCGGAATCAATCCGGGACCGGGTCCCTACACCGGAAACTACTACACGCATTTGTTCTTCGTTCAGGACGAATATCCTGATCAGAAGTCACAGAATCCGACCGATCCGGCAGCCGGTAAGTGGACGAACAATCCGCTGAAGTGGATGCGCCTCGCGTGCGTCGCTCCGGTTTCGGCTCCGCAGATTTCGTTCACGCCGGGCGGCCTTGGCTATCCCGACTGGACCAAGCACGGCAAACCGGATACCACCTTTGTGACGGTAACCAACGACGGTAACGCCACCTTGAATGTGGGTACCATCGGAATCTCAAAGACAACTCAGACCGGTTCTGATTGGCTTGGAGTCACGGCCGCTTCGCTTTCGATTCCCGCGGGCGTGGGTAACACCTCGACTTTCGGTATCATCGTGAACAAGGCCGGTATCATCAATTCATCGGGTACGATCGTCGCATTGACCGGTCTAGTGTACCTCAAGTCAAACGTCGCCGCTCCGCGCGATTCATTGGCTATTCCGATCACCAATTTCCTCGTGGCCGATACGCTTGTCGGTTTGAAGTGGGATACGGTCTCGACCAATTGCACGCGCTTGATGGTCTCCAGCAATGGCGACATTGGCAATCTGGGTGAAGGCACAGTCAATATGGACTATGTCGCGCTCAACAACGACTGCGACAGCGCCTCAGCTCCCGTGTCGGTCTACTCCTACAGTGGCGGACCGCTCGCGATTCGCAAGAACGGTTCCAACTACATCTACAGCAGCGCGCTCTTCCAGGGTAACTTCACGACCGATCAGGCCTTCAAGCCGTTCAGCTCCGGCCCGAGTGCGGGTCCGGCCAGCGGTACCGGTTACGACGGCTTCTATACGGGTACCTTTGTTAACAAAGACACCACCATCGGTGTCCGTCGGAACTACTACGCCCCGACTTCGGGAAGCGACTCCTGCAATTTCGTGATTCAGAAGTCTGTCTTCTTCGGTATCGGCGGCGCCAAGACCGGCGTCACCCTCGGTGAAGTTGTCGACTGGGATATTCCGAGCTACTCCGGCAGCAACAACGACGGCCGTGTGTTGACTTCCAAGAACATCGTGTACCAGCAGGGTCTGGATACTATGGGTACACGCTGCATCACGCGGAACAACCGCTTTGGCTCAATCGTGTTCCTCGGTCAGTGGACCAACACCGAAAAGGCCGGCGATCCGACGTTCTACGATCCGAACATGTACGGCGCCTACGCCATGCTCAACGACACGCTGTTCAAGTATGACACGCTGTCGAACACGCTGGAAGGCTCGTACTTCTGGAATCAGATGGGCGCGCTGTCAGGTCTGACCGCCGCTCCGTTCCAGGGTAGGGATCTTCACTCCGTCGTGACCTACAAGCACAATGTCACGCTGGATACGCTCACCGTTTTCACCGCGCTCCTGACAGTGAAGAACGGCGATACGAGCACGCTGAAGGCCGGCGTGGATAAGGCCAAGAAGTGGTTCCTAAACCACCTTTGCCCCGGCTGCCCGCAGGGTAACTGCTGCACCGCCGGATCGCTCGACGGCCGCACTGGAAACGTCGACGACGACCCAGGCAAGGGCGTCGACATCTCCGACCTTTCGGCGCTGATCGACTTCCTGTATATCAGCTTCACACCTCCGCCGTGTATGCTTTCGGCCAACA
>CAYVWS010000067.1:0-12968 GCA_964455535.1 uncultured Ignavibacteriales bacterium
CACCGTGATTGGTGGAGACATAACCCGGAATGGCAGTCGCGGCCTTAGTGGCAGCATTTCCGCCAGCTTTGGGAACCGGATTCAAGATAGCATGACGAACCGGCGGATTGACTGTTTCATAGCTGCACAATTCCGGATTCATCAGGAAGTTCTTGCCGGACATTGTGGTGTCGCCACCCGGGAAGAAGTCGTTCTTGATACGAGCAATCGCCAGAGGGCCGCCGCCGGTCGACACGAAGTGGTCAAGCGAGGTGCCCGTGCCTGACGGCAGGTTGTACGACTTGTACCAGAAGTTTCCGGCCATATCGAACAGCGGATGACCAGCAGCGATTGAAGCCGCGCCAGAAGGCAGGTTGCGAGTCGTCGACGGCTGAGCGTCGATGTTGCCATCGCCACCCGGGCAGTCAACGTCGACCGCGGTCTTCGGCTGTTCCATGAAGATATTATTGTACCAGTAACCGCGATAGTTTTCGCGGAAGAGCTGACGGTTGCCGTCGGTGCCGGTAAAGCTCTGACCCTGACCGATTGCGGTCAGATTCAGATTGACGCCGTAGCTCGGATAGTTGCAACCCCAGCCGGACGGAACCGCAGACGGCGCCACACCGGCGCTGGTCGTATCAGACCAGGCAGCCGACTGACGGCCGTCGGTTTCGCTCAAGCGATCGCCCCAGCGGGGATCCTTCACTTCAAGACCGAACTGGCGGACGCCGGTCCAGCACTCGTCGGTATCCCAGCAGTCGTCGTCGCCATAGAAGCTGGCGAGGTAGTACAAATTGACATTACCGCCCCAGAGTTCGATGTCGTCGTCCAGGCCATAGAAGGTCTCAATGTGATCGATAATCGTGCCATCGCCGACTGCACCCAGTGATAGGGCGTTGACTTCGACGTTGGCCGCGAAGATCGAGCCGGCATAACGAATCGAGATGTACTGAAGAATACCGGAGTTGTCATTGCAGTCCGGGGTGAGGCCGCCGCCGTAGTGGCAGATGCGACCGGAATCCGGAATTCCTTCCATGATCGACTGGCCACCCGCCGCGCAGGTGTAACCGCGACCGCAGATAACAAGACCACCCCAGAGACCGCGGCTGGAAGCCACATCCGGGATGTCGTTCGGATTGTCGACGTCATCAAGAGTCGAAGTGAAGATGATCGGCTTGCACTTGGTGCCCGGAGCAATGATGCGGGCGCCGGGGCCGATGATGAGAACGGAGGCGTTGGCCGCCTGACCCGGATCGCTCTTGATGGTCGTGCCGGGTTCGATGTAAAGCGTCACACCGCTATCGACGGCGCAGAAGCCCTGCAGATGATAGATGGTGTCAGCATGAAGGACACGATCAACAGTGATGCGAGTGAAGCTCGGAGCCGGGGTACCGATCGCTACAACCGGTTTCCCTTCGCGAACGACGGTGCAGCCGCAGGTGTCGCCATTGGCGAGAATGCCATACTGGTTGGCGGCCACATACGGTTCCAAAGCCCACATCTTTTTGCCGGGTTCGAACGCGCCAATGAAATTGGCCGGCTTGATCGCGCCACCGTGGTTGGTGGAAACATAACCCGGAATGGCAGTCGCCGGCTGCATAGCAGCGTTACCGCCCGCGGCAGGTACGGCATCAATAATGTGATGTCTCACCGGCGGGTTGACGGTTTCGTAGCTTGTAAGATTCGGATTCATCAGGAAGTTCTTACCGGACATTGTGGTGTCGCCACCCGGGAAGAAGTCGTTCTTGATACGAGCAATCGCCAGAGGGCCGCCGCCGGTCGACACGAAGTGGTCAAGCGAGGTGCCCGTGCCTGACGGCAGGTTGTACGACTTGTACCAGAAGTTTCCGGCCATATCGAACAGCGGATGACCAGCAGCGATTGAAGCCGCGCCAGAAGGCAGGTTGCGGGTTGTTGACGGCTGAGCGTCGATGTTTCCATCGCCGCCCGGGCAGTCAACGTCGACGGCCGTCTTCGGCTGTTCCATGAAGATATTGTTATACCAGTAACCGCGATAGTTTTCGCGGAAGAGCTGACGGTTACCGTCGGTGCCAGTAAAGTTCTGGCCCTGACCGATGGCCGTAACGTTCAGACTTACGCCGTAGCTGGGATAGTTGCAACCCCAGCCGGAAGGAACCGCGGACGGCGCCACACCGGCGCTGGTCGTATCAGACCAGGCAGCCGACTGACGGCCGTCGGTTTCGCTCAAGCGATCACCCCAGCGGGGATCTTTGACTTCAAAGCCGAACTGGCGGACACCCGTCCAGCACTCATCGGTATCCCAGCAGTCGTCGTCACCGTAGAACGATGTGAAATAGTATACGTTGACATTACCACCCCAGAACTCGATATCATCGTCCAGTCCATAGTAAGTGTCAATGTGATCAATTGTCGTGCCATCGCCAACTGCGCCCAGTGATAGGGCGTTCACTTCGACGTTTGCCGCGAAGATCGAACCGGCATAACGAATCGAGATGTACTGGAGAATACCCTTATTGTCGCTGCAGTCCGGGGACAATCCACCACCGTAGTGGCAGATACGACCGGAATCCGGAATACCTTCCATGATCGACTGGCCACCCGCCGCGCAGGTGTAACCGCGACCGCACATCACGATACCGCCCCAGAGGCCACGGCTCGAAGCGACGTCTGGAATATCCGACGTGTCGCCGACCATGTCGAGCCAGCTGGTGAACACGATCGGGAGGGCCGAAGTACCTTGGGCCATCAGCTTGCTTCCCGGGCCCATGATGAGCACGGTCGCATTGGCGGCCTGACCCGGTTCGCCTTTAACGATCGTTCCGGGCTGAATGGTGAGGGTGACGCCGCTATCAACCGCGACGAAACCCTGCAAGTGAATGACATGGCCGGACAGCCACGTCTGATTGGCAGTGATACGCGTGAAGCTCGGAGCCGGGCTTCCGACCGTATCAACCGGCCAACTGGTCTCGTCATACTGGGCAGCGCAAAGCGCCGGAACCAGCAGGACGGCCAGCAGAGTAAAACTTTTTCGCAACATGAATGAACTCCTCCTACGCGAAGTTTGGATGCAACACATGTAATTTCGAAGTAAATGCAATCGGGAAGTAATTGAGTGAGTACCTGATCTCGTCCTCCTTTGGATTCTTGAATGTGAGGGTTTTGAAATAACTCTTGTGATTGGAGTTGGTTGCCGCACCGAAGTTGGCTCTCGCGATGATGGCAACGATTCCACGCGCTCTACACTCGCTGTCTTGCGACAGCGATATTTTGTATTTCAATCCCGACAGGGCGGGCGAAAGGATCCAAAGGGAGGAGTTCATTTCTGGCATTCTGCTCAAAAGATCTTTGTGCTCAGTCCGACACCGAACGAACGACCGATGTCGCGCTTCTCAAACGTTGCCTTTTTGCCCGAACCGGTGTAGTAGTAATCCGCTTCGAACTGATCGTTCAGGATGTTCTTGGCCGACAGCTTGAGCGTGACCGTATGGAAAAACTGCTGTGAAAAAGTCAGGTCAAGCAAACGGCGCGGCATCTCGTAGATATCCGGCGAGGCGCCCTGCGCGTTGTAGTAGAAGCGCCGCCCAAAGACATTGAACAGGGCGGTAACAGTCGTGCCCGTTTTCTTGCTGTCGTAGCCGACAGAGAAATTGACGATATACGGCGACTGATTCGCCATCGGCCGCGTAGACTCGGCGTTCGGATCGATATTGCGCATCAACATCAGTTCGTCTTCGGGGATCTCAACACTTGAGTGCACGATCGTGAAATTGGAACTCACGCTGAAATTGCGCAGAGCATTTGACAACTGGTCGAGGTTTTTGCGAACTTCGAATTCAATTCCAAAATTCTTCGCGGTCGTGGCATTGACCGGCCAGCGATCGTAGTTTTCGACTTTGTAGGCAATCTCGATCGGATCGCGAAACTTCTTGTAAAAAGCGCTCACCGCCAAAATTTCGCCGGGGCGCATGAACCACTCCCAGCGCAGGTCGTGGTTGGTGATTTTCGAATACTTGAGATTGGGATTGCCGTAGTAGTACTTCGATGCGGCAAAATCGAGAGAACGGAATCCGGCGATTTCGCGAAGATTCGGGCGAGCCAACGTACGGCTCCAGGCCGCGCGAATATTCATTGACGGGGTCGCGGCAAATGTGAAGGCCATCGAGGGCAGCCATTCGCTGCCGTGAATCCGGCCGCCGGCGCGGGCCGCAGTCAGATCGTGAACTTCCATGTCAGTACGCTCGTGCCGCACACCGCCGACGAAACGCAGATTCTTGACCAGCGGCGTTTCGAGCATCGTGTACCAGGCCGGGATCTTCTGGGAGCCATCGTACTCGTCGGACTTGGTCGGAAACACATAGACATACGAGTTGTAGCTATAGAAGAAACCCGACGTATCGCTCAAGCCGGCGCTATCCACAAAGGCGTCCATGTCTCCATGAACGTTCTGGAGTAATAGCAGATTATCAATTTGGTATTTGAGTACTGTTTGACGGTGCGATCTCTGCTTGTCGAGGTAGCTCGATCCGACTTTGATCGAAGATTGTTTGGATAACAAGAACTTCAGATTCAGGTCGAATTGGCGATTGGTTTCATTGATGTCGCGATAGTACACCGAGGGAAGGTTCGAGCTGGTGGTACCGATGGTGCTCGTATCCCACGGCGTTACGCTTGAGTCGACTGCAATAGAGATCACATATTGCTGCAGGATTTCATCCTGAGCCGTCTTGGCGTCGCTATACTGCCAATCAGCGCGAACCGGCACACCCAATTTGAATTGGTGATCACCGTTGAACTGGAAACTCCGAAGCGCCCGTTCCGTGTAGCGGTTGTCGTGCGACTCCCAGGCCTGATCAGGACCGTAATCATTGAGCAAGCCGCGCAGGATGCGGGTGTCGGAACGGCCGTTGCGATTGTAGACGTAGCGCACACCCATCTTGTGATTGGTCGCAATACTATAATGTAAGCTTGCCAGCCCGCCCCAGAGGACGTCGTCGGTACCGCGATCATCTCTCAGAAGATTAACCGCATCCAAAGATGTGGCGGTCAGCGGCGCATACAGATTCGCTTCGCCGTCGCGGTAGGCCGATTGGCTGCGGTTGTAGGTCAGGTTGCCGATCAAACCGAGCGAACGGCCAAACATCGAAAGATTGTCGCCGTAGGTGAAGGCATAATTCTGGTTAAGCGGCGCACTCTTGGTGAAGCTTTTGAACTGCGGACTAAACGCATTTGTAACGCTGTCAAGGAAGAGGGCTTTCTCGCCGTCGCCAGCATAGGTCGAAGTCTTCTTACGATAGATGACATTGTTCTGCGGAATGCGAGCCCAATTGTCGATGAGGAACTGAGGGATTGACCGCATACCGTCGTCTTTCCCCATCCAATCGTCGGAACTCGACGGGCTCGCCAGCACCTGTTCACCTGTGACGATGGAGTTGTACGACGAACCGGCCGAAACCGAAAAGACGCGCTTTTCGGGAAAATCTTTGGTCACGAGATTGACACTGCCGCCGGTGAAGTTGCCGGGCTGATCCACTGAATAGCTCTTGGTTACAACGATATTGTCCAAAAGGTCCGACGGAACCAGGTCCATATTGAAGGCCTGTTTTTCCGGATCGGCGCTGGGCAGAGCGCTGCCGTTCAAGCGCGTGTTGGTGTAGCGTTCCCCAAGACCGCGGATGACCGCGTACTTGCCGTCGGCAATCGACGCGCCGGTCACGCGAAGCATCGCCTGCGCCGCATTGCCGCCGCCCGAACGGGAAATTGTCTCCGATGAAACTGCGTCGCTGACCGAATTGGACTGCTGACGCTCATGAAGCAAGAACGATTCGCCCGATTTTAGCCGCTTGGCTCGGATTACCATTTCCTTGCCGTCAAGGACGATCGCTTGTGAAGCCATGCTGAGATTCAGGACGGCCGGATTATCTGCGGTAACTTCCACTTCCGTTACGCGAAGTGTGGTGTAGCCGATATTCGACGCTACCAGTGTGTACTTACCGACAGGGACATTCCGGATAACGAAGTTGCCGTCCAGATCGGACACCGCACCGAGATGGGTGTCAAGCAGCTGAACGGTCGCGCCGATCATCGGCTGGCCGGTGGTCGAGTCAATTACCGTTCCCTGGACTTTGCCGACCGATACGTTTTGTGCGGTGACCGCGGAAACTGCCAAAGCCCAGAGCAGCATTGCTGCACCGATGAATCTCAAGAGATTTGTCATAGGCCTTGATCGTCTCCGAATCGTCGCGTTAGACACTTGTGGTTCCATGTGCACCTCTTCCAAAAACACACATTGATTGGTTTCGAGTTGACGCCCAGCCAGCCCTGTTCATGCCGGTGGGCGATGCGTATATCGCCTCCGGAAATTTGGCGCAAGTGAATGGTGAGTTAGTTTTTGATTAACCAACCCTTGCGTTCTATGTCTATTGGTTATGTTTGTGTGAGACTTAGATTCTGTGATCTAACCCCATACTAACCGAATCCGAATTGATGAGTGAGTTAGAATGGCGACGAAGCTATTTGCAGTCGATCTGACGAGCGTTTTTTACCGCTCTTTCGGGATTGAGCAGGAAAGCCAATTTGCCGCGATCATCTATATGATCGCTTGATGCAATTAAGATGTGTTTGAGCTGGTCGGGCTTGAGGCAGGGGCGATCGGAAAGTATGCGCGCCAGAACTCGCGTCACTTGGGGCGCTGCGAAACTTGTTCCCTCAGCAATGAAGTGAGTGGCATCTTCAGTAATGAGATGACTGGACAACAATTCGGATCGTGATTCGTGACTCATGCTTGAAGACAACGCCACGATACAGCATTGTCCTGCGGCGTAGATATCCGGCTTGTCAAAGCCCAATCTTGTCGGACCTCGGCTTGAGAAGTGAGATATCGTATGACCGGGCAGACTGGCGTCAAGAATCACCGGCGTTCCGCCAAGGGTCTTCCACTTGCAGGTGTCGCATGGATTGAAAGCGCCGACCGTGATTGTGGCAGGGACGTTGCCGCCAATTTCAATGTTGCACTCGTTGCTGATCTCCTCGCGCAGGATCGCCTTCTTGTGATCGGATGGAGCTATTGCAGTGACATACGCGTCCCAGGTGCCAAAGCCCGACATCAGTTCTACCGTCCAGGTACCACCCATAAGCGGCCCGTATCCTTGCGTATCATCTCGCAGTTTGAACGACGTTGACCACCAGATCGGCGGCTCCGGGCCGGGCCCCTGCACCGGTCCATGATTGTCTATTTCGACATATCCGAATTTCTGAACGATTTTGGCGGGATCAGGTGTCCAGACTCCCGGCGAGTGGGGAGACACAATAACTGATTGGTCCGGTGCCTGAATGCTCAAAGTGTAAGGTCGGCTGGCCGAGTACCATAGTTCATACGCACATGAGTCGTCAGCCGGCTGCGGAGTTGTAGTCAGGTTCAACTTAAAAGTTCCCGGGCCGTGACCGCGAGCATGCGCTCGCCGATTTTCAAGAGCCACCGCTTCTCGGAGCGAAAGCGTAGCCGTGTGCAAATCGTCTACCGCAGTCGAGTCGTAATTGGCATTCCCCGCCGCGGTGACTATCTGTCTGCAAAGACCCAGAGAGTCGGTCGCCAAAAGATTGCTGATCGCATATTCGAGCTCATCGGTCTGACCATCTTTGGCTCCGCCATCAAAGCCAATACTCAGGTTAATAATGTAGGGCCGGCGTAGCGACTCGGCCACGCGTCGAATATAGCCGATTCCCGCCGCGACTTCCCGTTGGCCCGACCTTTCCGGCACACAAACGCATACCAAATCTGCATCAACATCCGTGCCGTCACCCTTATCGCCGCAAATGAGCGACGCCACCGCCGTACCGTGACCCTCACGATCCCCCAACAGCTCGTGCGACTCGATTTCGGCAGAAGCGTAAACCGCACTGGCGTTGTACGGGCCGTTGCGCCTCGTGGAGTCTCGTTGATCCCACAATTGAAGAATGCGCGTGTGACCGTTGCGGTTCAGATCAAGGTGACGGGTATCAAATCCGGTGTCAATGAGGCCGATCAGAAGTCGGCCATTGGGGCCGGCTTCGATCTTTAGAAAAACACATAAGACCAGTCCGAGTGCCAAAGTTGCAGGCGTCAGACTCGATTTCGAGACTCGGGCCGCCGCGGTCAGAATACGGTTAGCACATTCTACCATTCGCACGGTCCAATCCTAACACCACATTAGATGTATTACACCGATAAAATTGCAGGACACGTCACACCGAACGTGATTTGAGTCGCCTAATTTATTCCTAACACAAATCGAACGAACCAAGAGTTGTTTCCCGTGTACTATTTGCGATGTGTGAACGAACCAGTCAGAAGGATTGAACGATGAAGCGAATACTTACAATGGCACTGCTTTTTGTAACCCTTTCCGTTGCGGCATCTCACGTAACGGCGCAATGGACTGCTCTGGAGCAGGCCGTCCGAATTGGATATCCGGAATTTGACCGGATGTCGAAGATCCTGTCACCACTCGCAACAAAGGCCTATCCGGAAAAGAACTACGCTGCCCTTAGCGACGCCGCGCTGGAACTGGAGAAAGCAGCCAGTGAGTTAGCGGCCATGACATTCAAGAGTCGCAATGATTTCAAGATGACCGCATTCAAGAACGGCTCGAGCAAGGCCTCGAAGACCGCCTCCGCGTATGTCACCGCCGCGCAGTCAGGCGATACGGCGAATGTCTACGCACTGTTCACCCAGCTTCAGGACGAAATCGAACAAACAGCCGCGGCTGTGCTGCCGATTCCATGGAGCGAGTATGAGAAACTGCGTCGGCTTGCCGACGACCTCGCCTCCAAGACAGTCAAAGAAACTGACGACAAAGAAACGTACCTGCCAACGGTCGACAAGATTGAGGGTGCGGTGGTGGCATTTTCGGCCAGTCCGATTCCTGTAGAGATTCAGTATCGGGCTGCACTCATCGGCGATGAACGGGCGTATCTTGGAAAGCTTGTCAACAAAATGCGCGACATGCTTTCAAAAAATGAATTGCTCAAGTTCGGCACGCTGACGAAAGAACTGACGGTCCGTCTCGGGACTTTCGAACGGCTGTATCTCCAGTAGGCAGATATTTTCTCGCGAATATTTCTTGAGCCGCTTCTTGCGATGTTTGAGGCGCAGACGCCGCGAACATTGCTTTGACAAATCGCATTGCTGCATAGAATTCTTGTCGGTCCGCGGTGTATCATCTCATCCACGCAGGGTGCTCCTGCTTTGACTCGGCAGTAGTCTAAGGTCGAGCGAGTCTGACCGACTGACTTTATTTTCTTGCTCACATCGGTAGTATGAATCTGATCAGCTGAGCTCCATTGCAATTTGGAGTCGATTTTCGGCTGCAAAGTTTACGCTTGCGATTGCCTGCCGATAGGGACTTATTCGATCTGTGGATCAACTCGCCTTTCTGAGAAGATTCCGGCTCTCCGGTCCTCATGCATTGTTGTGGCTCGCGGCAGCGGTCGGTCTAGCAACAGCCATGGGGGCCCTCGCCTTCCGATGGCTGATCCATTACTTCAATCAGCTCTTTTTCGGATTCACCGACGACATCCTTCGCGGCTTCTTTGTCAATCAGGCCTCGCACTGGTGGCTGCCCCTCATTCCTATGGCGGGTGGACTTTTGGTCGGACCGATCGTATTCAAATTTGCCAAAGAAGCAAAAGGCCACGGCGTTCCTGAAGTAATGAACGCCGTCGCACGCCTCGGTGGTGTTATTCGCCCGCGTGTCGCCATCGCGAAAACGGTGGCCTCGGCGATTTGTCTGGGCTCCGGTGGCTCGGCGGGGCGAGAGGGCCCCATTGTGCAGATCGGTTCGGCACTGGGCTCGACGCTGGGTCAATTTCTAAAACTCTCTGAAGATCGAGTGAAAATTCTTGTCGGCTGCGGGGCTGCAGCCGGAATATCGGCGGTCTTCAATGCCCCTATCGCCGGTGTGCTGTTTTCGGTCGAAGTGATTCTCGGTGACCTGACCATATCAACCTTCTCTCCGGTGCTTGTGTCATCGGTTGTTGCCTCGGTGGTCACGCGCGGATTTCTGGGCGACAACCCGGCCTTCCACATGCCGGAGTATAGTCTCGTCTCCGGATGGGAAATAGTTTGGTATGCAGTCCTGGCGGTGCTGCTCGGAGTCGTGGCCGTGACCTTTACCAGAACGCTTGATGTCGCCGAGGATTTCTTCGAAAAACTTTCGATTACTCCGTGGCTAAAACCCGCGATTGGCGGCCTGCTCTTGGGAATCATCGCGCTGGCCTTTCCGCAAGTTTTGGCTGACGGATACGAAACGATTGGTCTGTCATTGAGAGTCGAAATGTCACTCTGGATTTTGTCGGTTCTCGTGCTACTCAAAATTGTCGCGACGTCGCTGACACTCGGTTCGGGCAACTCGGGCGGAATTTTCGCCCCCTCGCTCTTTATCGGCGCAATGGCCGGGGGCGCTTTTGGTACGATCGTCCACGGACTCTTCCCCGACTGGGTCGCCGCGCCCGGCGCGTATGCGCTGGTCGGCATGGCGGGCCTGGTGGCGGGAACAACCCACGCTCCGATTACGGCGGTGCTGATCATCTTTGAAATGACCGGCGACTACCGGATCATACTTCCTCTTATGGTTACAGTCGCGATTTCTTCGTTGGTTGCCCGCGGGCTGTTCGGCCAGTCAATCTATACAATTAAACTGCACAAGCGCGGCATAGACATCAAATCGGGCCGCGATCTCAATGTGCTGAAATCTCACTACGCCGGTGAATTGCTGAATATTGACGTTATGTCTCTCGCTCCCACGCTCACGGTTGCCCAGGCAATCGATCAGATGACAGCCAATCGCCAGACCGAGATATTGGTGGTAGATCAATCGGAACATTTGTTGGGAATGGTCTTCTTAAGCGAGTTGCAGGGGGTGCCTGAAAGCGAGACCACTACCCCACTCAATGAATCAAAACATCTTATTCATTCGGATATTGAAACAGTGTTCGCTGATACGTCACTTGATCAGGTACTGTACACGTTTAATCTGCGCGGTCGCGACATCCTGCCGGTAGTCCGCAATGCCGAAAGCCGAATTCTCGTCGGCTGTATTCACAAGAGCAAACTGCTGGAGATGTATAACCAGCTTTTACTTCAGCACTTTCGACGATAACCGATTGGCCGCTTAAGCCGTTGCCACGCGGTTAGTTGGCAACACACTTACGTCCCGGATGATATTGATTGCACCACCAATCATTTGACTACGTATAATATATTGCGTAGTGTGCACTTAGTTGAGATTGAGCAAGCGCTCGCCCTTCGCCGCTGCCCGCTGTCACTAATTTCTCGAGGTGCGGTCAGCACACACAGATCGGCGCAATGCCTCAAACCCGGGAGTCACGACATAATATCGTATGAATCTCTTGCTCGACAATTCTACCCAATCACTCTTGAGCGCCGCAGCGCTCTTGATCGGAATAGTTGGCGCGGTTTGGCTGATCAGATGGCTGGCGGCCCGATATGTCCTGGCCCTTGCCGCAAAGACCAATACAAAAATCGACGACGCCATCCTGGTCGTGATACGCAAAACAAACTTGTTGTGTGTCGCTATCGCCGCGCTTTGGCTGTCGTTGCAGGCGCTCACCTTGCCGCCGATTGTTCTGACCGTCACCCGGACACTGTCGATTGGCGCAGTTTTTCTCCAGATCGCCCTGTGGGTAAGCTCACTAATTTCATTCTGGTCGGACCACGTACTGCGCGAAAAATCGGCTGTAAATGTTTCGGCCCAGCGTGCGATCACGCTTCTTCTTCGTATTGTTCTCTGGCTTCTGGTCGCGGCTCTGTTCTTGGAAAATATCGGGGTTCGCCTTACACCGCTCTTGGCCGGCGCCGGTATCGCCGGAATAGCCACCGCGCTCGCGCTTCAGAATGTTCTGGGAGATATTTTCTGCTACATAGCCATCATTCTTGATCGGCCGTTTGTAGCCGGAGATTTTATTATTGTCGGTGACCTTCTCGGCACCGTCGAAAGAATCGGATTACGTACTACCAAAGTAAGATCGCTTTCCGGTGAACTCCTGGTATTTGCCAATCGGGATCTGACCGACAGCCGAATTCGCAATTACAAAACTCTGAAAGAGCGCCGGGTGGTCTTTCAGATCGGTGTTACGTACGAAACAAAACCTGACCAGCTCACGCGAGCACACAATATTGTGAAGGAAGTTATCAGTGCGGTCAACCAAGTGCGTCTTGACCGTGTGCACTTCAAAGAGTTTGGAGATTTCAGTCTGAACTTCGAAATCGTCTACTATGTCCTGGCCGGCGACTACAATCGATATATGGACATTCAGCAGGAAATCAACTTCGCACTAGTTGCTCGATTCGCAGAAGAGGGAATCGACTTCGCATATCCAACGCAGGTTATCTACACGAAAAATCCCTGATCGGGTGTCGACGATCTGATTGAAGAGGAATGTGCGCTACACGGCTTTGGTGCCGCGTCGCTCTTTCTTGCCAGATGTAACTGCAAAGCTTTTGCGTTCGAGTGTGAGAATGGGCGCCGCCGAAACATGATCCGCTTCCATCAGCCGCACTATAGTCTGCAATGAATCGGCAATCTTGGTTTGCTCGCTTACCGATAGTCGGGATAGCCCTTTAACCAGATTTTTTTGAAGCGGCGGCGGAGCGGCCTTGGCGACTTCTTTCCCCCTCGAAGTTGCTGTGAGCATAATATTCCGCCGGTCATCCCGACTGCGCTGACGCTCGATGTATCCTTCTTTTTCCAGTCGGTCCAATATTCCGACCAGCGTGGTCGGACTCAAGTGTATTGCTCTGGCGACATTGACGGCCGTCATCTTCTCGTGACCGATGATCGTCGACAAGCACAACAGCTGCGGAATAGTCAAGCCGTGACGGGCCTTGAGATCTCTTGAGTACAGATCAATTGCCCGTATGATTCTTCGCAATGATCGCAGTATCTCTTGATCGTAGGACTGATGTTGAACACGCTGGGCCATGGGCTTCTTGCGCTCACGTAGACGGAGCG
>CAYVWS010000068.1:0-12928 GCA_964455535.1 uncultured Ignavibacteriales bacterium
TCGTTGATGACATCACAGCGTTATATCAGTTGGAGATTGGCGCAAAGCGGCTTGAAGTTGTCAATGCCTCATCTCGGAAAGCGATTTTAGTCGATCCGGAACAGATCAAACAACTTCTGATCAATCTGATAAAGAATGCGCAGGAAGCCGGCGGAGGACTTGTTACAGTGCGAATCTCAGACGCCGAGCAAGCAATTCAGATCTCGGTCGAAGACTCAGGGTTTGGATTTTCCAAAGAGAAGCTTGCCAATCCGTTTGAACCGTATGTGTCGACCAAGAAAGACGGTTCCGGTCTCGGTCTAGTAATCTGTCAACGGATCGCGATTGATCATGGCGGAACTATTGAACTGTACAATAAGGCCGAAGGAGGGGCGGGAGTGAAAGTCACGCTTCCGCAGGCATAATGGCGCGCATTCTAATCATCGACGACGAAGGGGCGATCCGCGCGACGCTAAAATCGGCTCTCGACAAACGCGGGCATCAAACAGTAACCGCGGCCACGGCCAGCGAGGGATTCGAGTATGCCTCGGCCGGATTCGACGTCATCTTTTTGGATATCATGCTTCCAGACAAAAGCGGCATGGACTTGTTGCCGGAATTGTTGTCTAAGTTTCCCAATTCGGCGGTAGTGATGATCTCCGGCCACGCGGACATCGATACCGCAGTGAAAGCAATCCGGTCGGGCGCATATGACTTCATCGAAAAGCCGCTGTCGCTTGATCGCATCCTCGTGACTGTTGACAATGCGCTTGTCGCAGGGCAACTCCGTCGTGAAAACCGACGATTGTCCAATCTCATTTATGGAGATATTGTCGGGCAGTCGCCGTCGATCAAGAAATTGGTCGACGATGTCAATCGGTCGGCCCCCAAATCGACTCGATTCCTGTTGCTTGGCGAAAATGGCACTGGCAAAGAATTGGTGGCGAATTTGATTCATCGGGTCGGCAAGAATTCGTCGGGGCCGTTTGTTCCGGTCAATTGCGCAGCGCTGCCGTCGGAGTTAGTCGAATCGGAACTTTTCGGGCACACCATCGGCGCCTTCACCGGAGCAACTAAGGCACGTCGGGGACGATTTGTTGAAGCGAACGGCGGGAGCATCTTTCTTGATGAAATCAGTGAAATGCCGCTTGAAGCACAGGCGAAGATACTGAGAGTGATCGAAACACAAGAAGTTACCCCCGTCGGCGGCGATCAAGCAACCAGAATAAGCTGCACGATAATTGCGGCCTCCAATCGTGATCTTATGAAACAGATTGCCGAACGGAAGTTCCGCGAGGATTTGTATTATCGACTCAATGTTGTCACGCTCACCCTTCCCCCGCTTCGGGAACGCTTGAGCGACCTGCCGCTTCTGTGTGCACACTTCCTAAAGAAGTTTGCGTTGGAAACCGGCGGACAGCCCAAGCAGATCACGTCGGACGCAATCGAGTTACTCTCCCGACTTAGTTTCCCCGGAAATGTCCGCGAGTTGAAAAACCTGATGGAGCGCGTGAATATCTATTGCGAATCGAGCGAAGTCTCAGCGGCTGATCTGCGCCGCCTGATGCCCGGCGAAAATACAGATGCTTCGGTTTCGCTCAGAGACGCGGTTGATCGATTCGAACAGGATCAGATTCGCCGTGCGATTGAACGCGCCGGCGGCAACATGACCGAGGCGGCCCGCCAACTGGGGCTGGAGCGTTCGCACTTGTATAAGAAGTTGAGGCGGGCGGAATAGAGATAGACCCCTCTCGCACAAAAAAGCCGTCAGGTGAGGTCACCCGACGGCACGATCGAATTTGAAGAAAGATTGCGGCGCCCGAAGCGGGCTCGCAATGACGCTATTCTAGCTCCCGAATCTCAAATCAGACATCCACCTCATCGGGATTGGTTTTCGGGCGGGTGCGGCTCTCAGCGGCGGCGTTGATCTTGTCGGGCTGACGCAATTTGAGTTTGCCTTTGTGCTTCTTGAGCTGGCTTTTGACTTTGTCGATCGCCTGATCAATCGACAGGTACATATCCTCGGTTTCGCCGGTCGCTTTGAGCGTGGAGTTGTAAACTTTGACAGTGATCTCGGCGAGTTTGCGATGCTTTTCGACCTCCAGTTCGATTTCGGCCGAAACGATGTTATCGAAGTAGCGCTTGAGTGACTCCATTTCTTTTTCTGCGCGTTCGCGCAGTTCGGGCGTGAGATCGAAATGCCGGGCGGTGATTTTAGTCAGCATGGTAAATGCTCCTTTCCATGCGGTCGGTATCTTTCAGTCGGCAGGCACAATGAGCTTGGCCCGCCCCAAATCCCAGTGTCACTACTTTATAATCAAACGAAAAAGGAAAGTTCGTCAACATAAACTGCTAAGAGAGCGTCACCTTTGCAGGGCGGCGACGCTTGTGATTGTGCGATAGGGGGTTGCGGGGGCTCAGGAGGCCACCGTGGACCGTTTTCTGAAGCGGGCCGGCTTGATTCCCGCCTCTTCGCGGTACTTGGTGACCGTGCGTCGGGCCAGTTTGATCCCTTCGGCATTGAGCATCCGAAAGATTTCCTGGTCGGAAAGCGGCGTTTCGGTATTCTCGGCGTTGATGATTTCTTCGATCCGCTGTTTGACTGTCCGCTTGGACATGTCTTCGCCCTCTTCCATGGCGATGCCGGTATTGAAGAAATGTTTGATTTCGTAGACACCGTGCGGGGTTTGAACATACTTGCCCGACGACACGCGGCTGATGGTGGCGACATTCATGCTGACTTTGCGGGCGATGTCTTCCATGATGAGCGGTTTAAGAAACGCTTCCCCCATCTCGAACCATTCTTTCTGTTCTTCGACAATCGCTTCCATGACGCGGATCATGGTGGTGCGGCGCTGGTTGATAGCGTTTAACAGCCAACGGGCCTGCTCGAGTTTCTGGCGGACATAGTCTTTGGTGCCGTCGTCGGAGTGGTTGCCGCGTTTGATCAGGTCTTTGTAGCCGGAGTTGATACGCAGGCGCGGGACATTTTTGTCGTTGTGGAAGACGACATACTCGTCGCCGTACCGTTCGACAATCAAATCGGGGGTGACCGAAAGTGCGCCGGCGTCGAAACGACCGTGAGCCGGGGTCGGCGACAGACCTTTGATGACTTCCATCGCTTTTTCGGCTCGCTCGAACGGGACATTGAGCATCTTGGCGAGCTGATGAATCGACTTCTTTTCAAGGTCGCTCAAGTGGTCGTGTACGATCCGCCAGGCGAGCGAGTTTTCGAGACTGCGTTCTTTGAGCTGAGTCAGGAGCGACTCGCGGAGATTGCGTGAGCCGACACCGGTCGGGTCGAAGCGCTGGATTTGGGACAGCACCGGCTCGATTTCGGCGGCATCGAGTTTAAGCTCGCCCGCCATTTCGGCGACACTGATCGCCAGATACCCATCGGAGCGGATATTACCGATGATATACTCGCCGATGGCATGCTCCTGCTCGGACAACCGCAAGAGCGAGAGCTGCTCGATCAGGTGATCGTACAGACTGACCGCACCGGCGGCGGTACCTTCGAGACGGTCCTCGTCGCCTTCGCGCTGGTCACGAACTTTGTATCCTTCGTCGTCATCCTGCAGGTAATCATCCCAGTCGATCTTCTCTTTGTCTTCGTCGGTCTTGGTCTCGGTCATGTCGACTTCGGGTTCTTCTGGCGATTCCTGAGACAACTCGAGGTCGTCGATTTCTTCGAGCAGCGGGTTGATGGATAATTCGTGGCGGAGGGTCTGCTCGAGCTTCAGAATGGGCATCTGGAGCATTTTGAGCGACTGGATAAGCTGGGGAGCCAGTTTCTGCTGGAGTCTAAGTTGGAGACCAAGTTTCATCGGTGCACGCTATTTCCATCGGCCGGTTCGCGGCCCTGCTAAAATCTATTTCTTCTTGAGTTATCGGACTAGCTCAAGAGTCGGTTTACCTCTCGGAAATGAATCGTTCAGTAATTCAACAATGGCCGAAAAAATCAGTTAAGCCGAAATTTCTCACCGAGATAAATCTTACGCGCCTCGGGATCGTTGGCTAAAAACTCCGATGTCCCGTCTTTCAATATGGTCCCATCGCACATAATGTAGGCGCGGCTGCAAATCGACAGCGTTTCGCGTACATTGTGGTCGGTGATCAAAACACCGAGCCCACGCTCCGTCAGACGACCGATGATCTTCTGAATGTCTTCCACCGCAATCGGGTCGATTCCCGCAAACGGCTCATCAAGCAGGATGAACTTCGGTTCGGTGACGAGCGCCCGGGTGATTTCGACGCGCCGTCGCTCGCCGCCGGAAAGGGTGTAGGCCTTGCTCTTGCGCAAATGGGCGATATCCAGCTCCCTTAACAGATCCTCGAGTCGTTCCTTTCGCTGGCGACGGCTGAGTTTGCGAAATTGCAGGATGGCCATGATGTTCTGCTCTACTGTCAGTTTTCGGAAAACCGAGGCCTCCTGGGCAAGGTAGCCGATCCCCAGGCCGGCGCGACGGTACATTGGCCAGCGGGATATATTCTGGTCGCCCAAAAAGATCTGGCCGGAATCGGGCCTGATGAAGCCAATGATCATATAAAACGTGGTCGTTTTCCCGGCCCCGTTGGGGCCAAGCAGACCGACCACCTCGCCGGGGTGGACCTCGATGGAAACATCGCTGACCACCGCCCGTTTTCGGTAGTGCTTGACCAGATTTTGAGATCGAAGGATGACCATGATTATCTCATATATACGCCTGTTTATACGCTTATACAAAAACTATTATTCCTTCGTGCACGAAATTTGCTTCCTTTTCGAAAACTCCTTTGCGGCAGAGAGATAAGTGTGTACATTTATCTTTTCCGGTGCCGATACACTACCCAGAGGACTCTTATACAGTATGAAATTTACGGTAACTATTCTCGTTCTGGTCATTTTGGCCGGCTGTTCGAAAACTCCCAAAGATCCGGCGCGATCTGACTACGAAAAAGGGCTCGCGCAATTGGATCGCGGCGAGCTGACCGCGGCTGACTCGTCATTCCGAAAAGCGATGGCGGATCAGCCGACTTCTCCATTGGGCCTTTACGGTACCGGACTGGTGCTGGAGCGCCAGGGCCAGATATTCGATGCCATCGGTGTCTATCTGCAGGTCAACAAGTTCGAGCGAACTTTTCTGCCCGCGAAATTCTCGTTGGGTCGCGCCTTCCGAGATGTACGGGATTACGACCTCGCAGCGGCGGCTTACATTGAAGCCGCAGGGTTAACCGATTCGTCAGGCGCGGCGCTTCTGAGTCTTGCGACGGTCCGGTGCGATGAGCGTTTTACCGAATCGGCTCTTTCCACTCTCCGCGTGGCGGATACCTCCAATGCCGACAAGACGAAGATCAGTTTGGTGCGTGCTCGCGCATATGCACAGAAAATGCAATTTGATTCAGCCGACGCTCTGTATTCGAAGGCGGTTGGCAGTGTCCGCGTACCGTCGAGTGTGGCCCAATTGGCCGCCGATTTTCTTGAAGATCGCGGGCTGATCGACTCGGCGATGGCAGTCAGCGCATCGTCGCTTGAAGATACCCACGCCGACCGACACGATGTGTACTCGCACTTCCAAAGGGCGCTGAGGCACCGGTATTACTGGCAGGCGCGCCGGGCGATGGGACAGCTTGTCGGCGCCGACACCGCCAGTCTGGCACGTTTCGCCCTACAGATTCAGTACGGTCTTGCAGCCGGTGACATCCCGCTGGCCAGTCGCGCCCGAAACAAGTTCATGCGAAAGGGCAACAACAGCGTCACAACGTATGTATACGACGCCGATGTCTGTGCCAGGTTCGGCGATCTGGCGTCGGTCACGCATAACATCGGCCTGATTCCCAAACTTGCCATTGAAGGAAACGACACGACCGCTTTTGCCAAGTATCTCGAAGGCATGGTCCTGCTGCGATATGCGGCGACAAACGATGAACCGGAGCTTGCCGCCAGTCTGGCTGCAACTTCCGGCTGGGCTAACGGCCGTCGCGAGTATGTCCTGCAGTACCTGCAGCAATTCGTCAAGGCGGGCGCAAGCGAACCATACGAAAAGTCGATGCAGACAATCCTGGCTGCTCACGGCAACGAAGCTGACTGGCTGGCTGGAATCGGCGATATCTGGATAGATCGGGGAGCGCGAAGGTTCGACAGCGCCGAGGTCTATTATGCACGGGCTCTGTCAGTCGATTCGACGTACGTACCCGCGCTTCGGAATCACACCGCAACATGTATGAGTCTGGGTGAAATCAAGCGGGCGTTGGCGTTGTTTGAAGCACATCCGTCGCTTGTGGCCGCTCACCCGGATCTGGCGCTTGACCGTGCGATCTGCCTAGTGCAAACGGGCGAAGTTGACCGTGGGTACGCCGACTTTCAGGCCAACTTACCCAAAGCAAAAGGCGATATTGGGCGAGTGGAGACAATGAGCCGGCTTCTTGAAGCGAAGGAGCGAGTCGATGCCGACGGCGGGTTGATTCGCCTTATGCTCCTTCTTGATGAAAAAAATCCCGACGCCCTGCTGCTTGCCGCAACCCGGGACAACGACTACAACAATTTCGAATCGGCTTTGGAAACCGCCGAACGCGGCTTGGCGCTTGAACCGGGAAATGTCGAGCTGCAAGTTCAACGCGCACGAGCGATCTACCAAAAAGGCGATAAAGCCGCGGCCAAGTCGCAGCTAAGAGCGATTCTCAAGGCCAATTCCGAAAACGCCTCGGCCAATCTCTACCTCTCGGGGCTCATGGCTGGCGATAAAGACTCGCTGAACTTCGCACAGAATTTTGCCCGGGCGGCTGTTCTGTGGGAGAACGGTTCGCGTCGGGCAATTAATAATCTCGCTTTAGTGTATCTGCAAAGCAACCGACCCGATCTGGCGGCCGGCGATATCGGGCTGGTGCTACCGCTTCATCAGGATTGGGCTGATACGCGATACCTGATGGGCGTCGCACAGTTAGGTACGGGGAACAAAAAGCTAGCCCGCCAGTATCTTGAAAGCGCCCTTGAATTGGGCATCCCGAGCGGGTATAGTCAAAAGGCGAAGGAGCTTCTCGCAACGCTGTGAGTCTTGCTGAAAAGAAAATACTGGTGACCGGTGCAGAGGGCTTTATCGGGTCACATCTTGTGGAGAAGCTGGTGACGCGGGGCGCCGATGTTCGCGCTTTGGTTCTTTACAATTCGTTCGGCAGTCGCGGCTGGCTTGATTCGCTTGGGAACGACGTCCTCTCCCGAATTGAAGTCGTCGCCGGCGATACACGCGACCCATTTCGATCCCGGGCGATCACCCGGGACGCCCAAATTGTTCTGCATCTTGCCTCGCTCATCGCGATCCCCTATTCGTATCAAGCGCCTGAAAGTTATGTCGCCACCAATGTAACCGGGACACTCAACATGCTGCAGGCGTCGCTCGATGAGCATGTTGCGCGTTTTGTGCATGTGTCAACTTCCGAGGTCTACGGCTCAGCGCAGTTCGTACCCATGACCGAATCGCACCCGCTTTCGGCGCAGTCGCCCTATGCCGCGACAAAGATCGCTGCCGATCAACTGGCGCTGTCGTATCAGCGCACCTTCGGGCTTCCGGTAATAGTTGCCCGGCCGTTCAACACTTACGGCCCGCGACAATCGACACGCGCGATTATCCCGACGATCATCACTCAAGCGCTGGCAGGCAAATCCATCACGCTCGGAGCTACAACACCTCGGCGAGACTTCACATTCGTGCAGGATACCGCCGAAGCATTGATTGCCGCCGCCGAGCGTGATACCGTGGTCGGCGACACCGTTCATTTCGGAAGCGGTGTCGACATATCGATCGGCGAACTGGTCGACAAAGTTCTGACCCTCACCGGCCGCAGCGCCGAAGTGGTCGGCGACACGCAGCGTCTCCGTCCGGCGGCAAGCGAAGTCGACCGGCTGCTATGCGACAATTCAAAAGCATCCCGCCTGCTCGGATGGAAACCGTCGGTTTCGTTAGACGACGGATTGCGTACGACGATCGAATGGTTTTCCAGACCCGAAAACCTCGCGCGGTATCGGACCGGCGAATACGCCGTCTGAGGCAGTATGGAAGCAGTCATTTTAGCAGGGGGGCAGGGGACACGGCTTCGACCGTACACCGCCGATCTTCCCAAGGCACTTGTGCCGGTTTGCGGTTATCCCGTGATCGAAATTCTCCTGAAACAATTGAAACGACTCGGCTTTACGACCGTCCATATCGCCGTCAATCACCTTGCCCATCGGATTGAAACAGAACTGAATGACGGTTCTCGATTCGGGCTGAATATCCGCTATTCCCACGAACCTCAGCCGCTTTCAACGGTAGGGCCGATTGGACTTATCACGGACCTGCCGGAGACATTCCTGGTTGCGAATGGGGACGTCCTTACCGATGTTAACTATCGAGAGCTGCTGCAGGCGCACCAGAAGTCAGGATGCAAGCTGACTGTCGCCACGTGCGTTCGTACTGACCGCATGCAGTACGGTGTGTTTGAAGTTGATGCCCGCAATCGCGTCACCTCGTTTATCGAAAAGCCGTCATTTCAATTTCGGGTTTCAATGGGTGTCTATGTCTTTTCGAAATCTCTTCTGGAATTTGTTCCCCCCGCCACCCACTTCGGATTCGATGATTTGGTTGAAGCAATGCTGGCCAAAGGTGAGCCGATCAACACTGTGCTCCACGAAGGATTCTGGCTCGATATCGGCTCGGCCGAAGATTACATTCGCGCCAATACACAAGGATCGGCCCAGATACGTCGATTGATCGAAGGCATCTAAGGCCGTTCCTCACCCTTCTTTTTTCGCAATCGATTGCTATTCAACGAATTGCGCTAATTCGCGACGATTTTTCTACAAAATTGAACAATCCGCGTAACATCTTCTACGAATTCGCGTACAAAGCGTACAGAACTCCATCGGAAGTCGAGGTAGACAGATGATTGACGAGATCGATCGCAAGATTTTAGGGCAGCTTCAGGAAAACGCCCGAATTCCCAACTCAGAAATTGCGGAGAAAGTCGGCATGGCGCCGTCGGCTACTTACGAACGGGTGCGCAAACTCGAACGCAAGGGAATTATCCGCGGGTACGAAGTTCGGCTCGACGCCGAAAAGCTCGGGGCGGGACTAATTGCGTTCATTGCCGTACGCACCACCGAGCCAGCTGGAATAATTGCCGCGGCGCCGGATTTTGTGAAAATTCCGGAGGTGCAGGAAGTGTACAATGTTGCCGGTGACGATTGCTATCTGCTCAAAGTGCGGACTCGCGACACGACGACGCTTAACGAACTGATTCGGGAGAAGATCGGACGGATTGACACCGTGAAGTCAACCCGCACGACGATCGTACTTCAGACGCACAAAGAAACTTCACGGCTGGCCCTTGACCATCTGGTAAAGAAAGATGACACCGACTGATCACATTCACGCTACCCGCTTCAAGTTAATCGTCGCTTTTGCGGCGGTCTATTTGATCTGGGGATCGACCTATCTGGGAATCAGGTTCGCCATCGAGACGATTCCGCCGTTTATCATGTGCGGGATGCGCTTTGTAATCGGCGGACTGATGATGCTGGGGTGGGCGCGTGTTCAGGGGGCAGCATGGCCTTCTCGCACCGAGCTTCGCAATGCCGCGGTGATCGGCACGTTGCTCATGGTTGGCGGGACAGGCGCGGTGACCTGGGCGGAACAGACCGTGCCGTCGGGACTAACCGCTTTGGTAGTAGGTTCTGTCCCCTTATGGATAGTCTTTTTCGACTGGCTCAGCCCGCATGGAACCAAACCCACTCCTCTCATGATCACAGGACTGGTCGTCGGTACGATTGGCGTTGGTCTGTTAATCGCTCCCGGACATTTCGCCGGGGCTGATCATCTGAATCCCATCGGAGCAATCGTATTGGTTTTGGCCTGTGGCTCGTGGGCGTTCGGATCGATCAAGTCGCGTCATGCGGAACTTCCGAAGCCGCAGACGATGTCTATAGCTATTCAACTGCTGGCGGCCGGCGGCGTGCTGTTGATTCTGGCATCGTTGACTGGCGAGTGGCCGAAACTCGATCTGGCGCTCGTGTCGGTGAAGTCGACGTTGTCGCTTGTATATCTGGCGGTCATCGGCTCTCCGGCGTTTGTCGCCTATATCTGGCTTATTAAAGCGGCCGGCCCGGCAAAGGCGGCGACCTATGCCTATGTCAACCCGGTTGTGGCGGTTGTCTTGGGAGCAACCCTCGGCGGGGAGCCGCTGGCGCTGCGGACATTGCTCAGCGCCCTGATCATCATTGTCGCGGTAGTTCTAATTATTACCGCCAAATCGCATCAGGCGAAAACGACGGAAAAAGTGCAGGAAGTCGAATCAACCTCGAGGCCATCGCCCGCGGCCATCAATGTCGCGTCGGCGACGGACAAACCCTGACGCCGTATCGGCCCGGCGTTTCATCCTGAAACGGCGTCCGGCGAAATCACTTGTGCCCCGCCGCGCCAACTCTGTATCATCTACGTCAAGATGGCCACGGCGACGGCCTTTCGGAGGCGGCGCCGGTCATCGGAGTGAAGAGAAACTCATGAAGAATTTTTCCTATGCGCACGGAACCGGAGCTGTGGCCGGTTTGTTTTCATCTTTGGACCTGCGGAAAGGCCAAAGGGTACTCTAATGGCTGAACCGCAGACCGGACAGATTGAGAAGCGCAAGAGCTTCGAGCGGGAGGCGATGCCGCATACCGACGCTCTGTACCGAACCGCGCTCCGCATGACGAAGAACGACAACGACGCGGAGGATCTGGTGCAGGAGACGATGGTCAAGGCCTATCGCTTCTGGGACAAATTCGAGCAGGGGTCGAATTGTAGGGCATGGTTGTTCAAAATCATGACCAACATTTTTATCAACGACTATCGCTCGAAGTCGCGCGCGCCGCAGTCGGTCGATGTGGACGATATTGATGACAACTATTTGTATAGCCAACTGGTAACGCAGAGCGATGAAGACAACCCCGAACGGAAGCTGTTCGCCAAGATATTCGACGAAGATGTCCGCAAGGCAATCGAGGAACTTCCCGACGATTTCCGCCTGGTTGTGGTCTTGTCGTTCCTCGAAGGGTTCGCCTACCAGGAGATAGCGGAGATTGCCGATTTGCAGCTGGGAACGGTAAAATCACGACTTCATCGCGGACGCAAACTCCTCCAGAAAAAGCTGATGGATTACGCTATTAAGAACGGGTACGCCAAGGAACAAGCCTCATGAACTGTCAGGAAGCCCTCGCACTTCTCTATGACATCATAGACAAAGAAGCCAGTGAAATCGATGCCGCCGAGGTCAAGGCGCACCTCGAAAAGTGCCACGACTGTTTTCAGAAGTACCATCTTGAAGGCGCCGTCAATTCCCTCGTCACCGAACGCCTGAAATCGGTGGAGCCCACCAGATGCACGGTGAAATTGCGGGACAAGATCATCTCCCAGCTTGACGATATCGACAGCGAATTGCCGCAAGTCTCCCCCAAGTCGCGTCGCTTTCCGTTTGGAAATTCGGCTTTGGTACTGGCGGTGGCGGCGACCGTTGTCGTGGCGGTCGGCGGATTTTTTGTGTTTAAGGGAATTACCGACAATCACGCCCCTTTTGCGCCGCTTGAACAGGCGCACTGGAATTCGACGGCCCTCGTGACCCACGCTGCGACAAACTCGACGGCCGAGTCGGAAGCGGTACAATTCGCCCATGCCGAGCAAGTTAATCTCAGCGAATCGTATGACGGCTTCTCGGTGGTCGCGGCCAATATCGATACCGTCATGAATACGCCGATGAGCCACTACGTGTATCGCAAGGGCGAAACCCTCGTATCCGTGTTCGTCGCACCGGCCTCGTTCGAAATTCCCTCTGCTCTGGAAGCAACTGCGGTGACGGTTAACGGTGTCAAGATGTTCGATCACAACTGCCGCGGATGCCGTCTGGTCTATCATCGTGCCGGGAACGCCGTGATTGTCACGGCCACTACTGAAAAGGAAATTGATCTGGTGAAGTTCAATCCGGGGCAAGGGACGATCTGATCCGAGATAGTTGTTGATCGATTTTCGCAACTGAGATACGTTGGCCGACATGGGATACCGCGTCGGCTTTTTTCTTTTGATACTCTTGATAGGCCTTCCGGTGTGCGGCTTATGCGCAGCAACACTTGTCGACTCAGCGTGGACTTCGAAGCTTCTGACAATACAATCAGCCATACTCGACGATCAATTCGACCGCGCCGATTCTCTTTCACGCGAACTGATTGTGAGTGAGCCGGCCAATCCTTCGGGATATGTTTCGCTGGCCGCGTCTCAGCTGGCGCGCATGACCGACGCCGAGGATGATCTGTACGGAAAGTCGTTTGTGACACTGCTCGATTCGATCACTTCAATATGCAACGGACGTATCGAATCAACGCAAGGACGAGACTGTGCCTGGCTCTACTTGTATCTCGGTCATGCCCAGGCCTATCGGGCGCTCTATGAATCCAAATTCGGGTCGAACTACAAGGCGGTGCGGATGGGACTGAAAACCAATGATTCGTACGAGGCCGGAATTGCCGCGGACAGCACGCTGTATGATCTCTATTTTGGACTGGGATCTTACCATTATTGGAAATCGGTCAAGGCGGGGATGTTTCGGTGGATCGGACTTTTTCGCAACGACATTGATCTGGGTATTCGGGAATTGCGCCTCGCCTCCGATTCTTCCCTCTTATCTCGAAGTGTCGCGCGGGCGTCGCTGGCGTGGGTATGGCTCGACCGAGAGAAATACGATTCGGTGACAACCGTTTCCGAGGCGCTTGCCGCGGAGCATCCGTCGGGAAAGTCGTTTTTGTGGCCGCTGGCGCACACCTATTTTGAATCAAAGAAGTACCGGGACGCTATTGCGACATATGCGCGCATACGGTCGCTGTTGGAGCCAAATCCCGGGAATCATTTCAATATTGTCGAGTGCGATTACTACCTCGCTCGCAGCTATGAGAAATTGAATGAGGATTCAG
>CAYVWS010000069.1:0-1063 GCA_964455535.1 uncultured Ignavibacteriales bacterium
CGCGATTTGTGGAATCGTTCCGGTCATACCGATTTTTATTCCGACAGTATGTTCGGGCCGATGTCGGTCGACGAGCGGCTCTATCAGCTTAAGCCGATGAACTGTCCGTTCCATATTCAGATGTACAAGTCGCGGCTCTGGTCGTATCGCGATCTGCCGCTTCGCTGGGCTGAGCTTGGGACGGTGTATCGATATGAACGTCCGGGTGTTTTGCACGGCCTGATGCGGGTTCGCGGATTCACGCAGGACGACGCGCATCATTTTGTCGCGCAGGACAGCATGGAAGCCGAGCTGATGTGGACGATCGATTTCTGCGTGCACATTTTGAAATCGTTCGGGTTTACCAATTACGACATTTACTTGTCGACTCGTCCGGCGGAAAAATCAGTCGGCGAGCCAGCCGATTGGGAGAGAGCCGAAAACGGCCTGAGGGCGGCGTTGGATAAGGCCGGCTTAAAGTATCAGGTCGACGAAGGCGGAGGGGCGTTTTACGGCCCGAAGATCGATATCAAGATCAAAGACGCTATCGGCCGGGCCTGGCAGTGTTCGACCATCCAGTTTGACTTCAATTTGCCAGAACGGTTCGATTTGCATTATATTGACCGCGACGGTACGCAGAAGCGGCCGTATATGATTCATCGTGCGCTGCTCGGATCGATCGAGCGGTTTTTCGGTGTGCTCATCGAGCATTACGCCGGAAATTTCCCGACCTGGCTGGCGCCGGTGCAGGTGAAGGTGTTGCCGATCACCGACGATCAGGCGGGGTACGCGAAGTCGGTCGTCGATGAATTGAAAATGCAGGATATTCGCGCGGTATTGGATGATCGGTCCGAAAAGATCGGCGCCAAGATTCGCGACGCGGAACTTATGAAGATTCCGTATATGTTTGTTATTGGCGGACGCGAGGCCGAAGCGAAATCGGTTTCGATACGCCGTCACGGTGCGGGAGATGTCGGAGTCAAGCCGGTGGGCGAGGCAGTCGACATCCTCAAGAAGGATATCGCAGGCAAAGGACTGCAGTAGAAAATCGAAGCCAGGAGGAAAGCATCAGTAGCAGCGCCAG
>CAYVWS010000069.1:1073-12807 GCA_964455535.1 uncultured Ignavibacteriales bacterium
CATTCGCGTAAACAACCGGATTCGGGTGTCGCCAGTGCGACTCATCGGACCGGCAGGCGAGCAGATCGGGATTGTCCCGACAATTGAAGCGCTCAATCGGGCGCGTGATTTGGGACTCGATCTGGTCGAGGTAGCGCCGCAGAGTCGGCCGCCGGTTTGCCGAATTCTGGATTTCGGCAAGTACAAATACGAATTGTCCAAGCGCGATAAGATAGCGAAGAAGAAGCAGCACACCTTCCAGTTGAAGGAAATGCGGTATCGTCCGAAAATCGACGATCACGATTTCAATTTCAAATTGAATCATATCCGCGAGTTCTTGATGGAAGGCAGCAAAGTTCGGGCATTTGTGATGTTTCGCGGACGCGAAATGGCGCACATCGAGTTTGGGCGCGCGATTCTGGATAACCTGGTGAAGCAAACAACGGATATCGCCAATGTAGACATCGCTCCCATTCTTGAAGGGAACACGATGAACTGTGTGCTGTCGCCCAAGCCGGAGCTTTTGAAGAAATTGTCGGCCCAGCGGGCACAGGCGGTGGCTGGGATGAAGAAGCCGAAAGAAGAATCGAAAGAAGATATCCTGAAGGTCGAAGAAGAGTAGAGGCGTTTGCGACCATCTGTCATTCCCGCTAAGGCGGGAGTCCAGAATCGAGATTGCTTCGTCGAAGACTCCTCGCAACGACAGACACTGGAGAATGTCAACCCCGAAGACGGGATTGACCTACGAAGAGAAAGAAGAAGAAAGAACGATATAGAAGAGGTCAGAGATGCCAAAAGTGAAATCGAAAAAGGCGATGACCAAGCGGTTCAAAAAGACGGGAACCGGCAAGGTCAAACACAAACGCGCCTTCAAGTCGCATATCATGAACAAGAAATCGGCCAAGCGCGTACGTCAGTTGCGCAAGAAAGGGCTGGTTCACGGAACCGATCTGAAGAAGATTCTGATCGGCCTGCAGAACTAACCCGGTCGGATAGGAGAATTCAATGGCACGCGCAACAAACAATGTGGCGGCGAAGCGCCGTCACAAAAAAGTACTCAAGAAAGCCCGCGGTGGATTCGGCGGACGGAGCAAGCTGTACCGTACTGCGATAGAAACAGTACACCGCGGCATGCGGTATTCGTACAGGGATCGTCGCGTACGCAAGCGCGAATTCCGCGCTCTGTGGATCGCCCGTATTTCGGCAGCCGCCAAGATTTGCGGCACGAATTATTCGACGCTCATGGCCGGCCTGAAGAAGGCGGGAGTGATGCTCGACCGCAAGTCGCTTGCCGATATCGCCGCGCGCGATATGGCGACTTTCACAACTATCGTCGGAATGGCCACCGGCAAGTAGACACAATTGTATGTCGCTTCTGGACGAAGTTGCAAAACTTGAAGCCGAGGCAGTCGAGCGAATCAGTCATGCTGATTCGCTCGATTCGTTACGGGAGCTGGAAATCCAGTATCTGGGTCGCAAGGGTCCACTCAATTCGATTCTGAAAAATCTCAAAGATCTCTCGATAGAAGAACGCAAAGAGGTCGGCGCCCGCGCCAACACGGCGCGAGTTAAACTCGAAGCATTAGTCGCCGAGAAAACTGCGTCGTTCGGCTCATCAGGCGGCGATTTGAGTTTCGACGTCACGCTTCCCGGCACCGGTCAGCGTGTCGGTGTGGTGCATGTGCTCAATCAGGTGATGGGGGAGATTTGCACGGTATTCCACGGAATGGGATTTGAAATCGCCCACGCTCCCCATGTCGAGACCGATTATTACAACTTCGAGGCGCTCAACTTTCCGCCCGATCATCCGGCGCGCGACGAACAGGATACGTTCTTTGTTGAGGGCGGACGGCTTTTGCGTACACACACTACCTCGGTGCAGTCGCGCGAACTTGAACGGCGCAAACCGCCGATGAAGATTCTGATGCCGGGACGGACATTCCGTCACGAAGAAATCACTACGCGAGCGCACATTTCGTTTCATCAGGTCGACGGATTCTTAGTCGATGAAGGTGTGACGGTTGCTGATTTGAAAGGCACGCTCGTCGCGTTTTGCCGCGCTTTTTACGGCGAAGGACTCAAATATCGCTTCCGGCCGTCGTTCTTTCCGTTCACGGAACCGTCAATTGAAATGGATGTCACCTGCTTTTTGTGCGGCGGGAAAGGGTGTCAGTTGTGCAAGTATGCCGGGTGGCTCGAAGTGCTCGGGTCGGGAATGATTCACCCCAACGTGCTTGAAAAAGCCGGATACGATTCTGAAAAATACACCGGGTTTGCTTTCGGCATGGGGGTGGAACGTCAGGCGATGCTTCGCTACAAGATCAACGACATTCGACTGTTCTTCAATTCCAATGTCCGTTTCCTGCGGCAGTTTGTGTAAGCCATGCAAGTTGCATACTCCTGGCTCAAAGAGCTAACCGGACTTGACTGGTCGCCCGAGGAAATGGGGGACCGTCTGTTGCTGGCTGGTCTAAACTGCGAAGATATCCGCCATACTGACAAATATCTGAATCGTGTAGTGATTGGCAAGGTGCTCACCCTTGAGGCCGTCCCCGGCGCCAGCAAGATTCGCAAGGCCACAGTCGATATCGGCAGCGAAACACTCACGCTCATCTGCGGCGCGCCGAATGTAGAGGTCGGTCACAAAGTCGCGGTTGCCCAGATCGGCGCGGTGATGGCCGGCGGCATGGAGATCAAGAAAGCGACTATTCGCGGGGTGGAATCATCGGGGATGATCTGCTCGGAATCGGAGCTTGGGCTTTCCGAAGATCACTCCGGCATTATGGTACTGCCCGAATCTGCCGCTATTGGAAGACCGGTCGCCGATGAACTCGATTTGCGCGACGCGATACTGAGCTTTGAAATCACACCCAATCGCGGCGACGCGTTATCGGCAATCGGTATCGCGCGCGATTTGGCGGCGCTGGCTGAAGTTCAGTTGCGTTTGCCGGAAATCAAATTGGTCGAATCGAAAGACAAAGTGGAAGGTCAGTTCTCGGTCAGATCGAATGATCCCATCGGTTGTCCGCGCTTTACAGCCCGGATTATTCGCGGTGTTACGATTGGACAATCACCCTGGTGGATTCGCAAGCGGCTTTTGATGAGCGGTGTCCGCCCGATTTCAAATGTCGTCGACATCACCAACTATGTCATGCTCGAAACCGGCAATCCGCTTCACGCTTTTGATCTTGATCGCTTCGGCTCTGATCGTTTGTCGGTACGACGGGCGCACACGGGCCAGAAATTCACTACGCTTGACGGCAAAGAACACTCGCTAACCGATGATGTCCTGCTGGTGAACAGCGGTGAGACACCGGTCGGTGTTGCCGGGGTCATGGGCGGACTTCATTCCGAAGTCGCCGATGATACAAAAAATGTCCTGCTGGAAGTTGCCTATTTTCATCCGGTCCTGGTACGGCGCAGCCGAAAACACTTGGGCCTGAACACTGAGGCCTCGTACCGGTTCGAGCGCGGCGTTGATCCGAACAATGCCGAGCGGGCTTCGGCGCGTGCGGCGAGCTTGATTGCTGAAATCTGCGGCGGTGAATTGCAGACGGGTGTCGTTGACTGGTATCCCGATCCGATTCGCCCGAAACAGATAACGCTTCGTCCGCAGCGGTGCCGAGAGATTCTCGGCGTCGAAGTCCCGACAGAAAAAATGGCGGAAATCCTGACGCATCTGGGCTTCGGCGTCGAAACAGATGACGCACTGCGAGTAACAGTGCCGACCTTCCGCTCGGATATCGAAAAAGAAATCGATCTGATCGAGGAAGTAGCCCGTATTTACGGCTACAACAATATCCCCGACGCGACTACCAACAAGGGGCCGTTGTTTACACCCAGCCATCCGCGCGAGGAATTCTTTGGACAGCTGAGGCACTTGATGACAGGCGCCGGATTCGATGAGATCATGGGGCACGGTCTGGCGGACAGCCGTCATGCGTCTCTGCTTTTCCCGGATCGTCCGCAGGTGAGAATCACTAACCCCGTTTCCGAAGAAATCAACATCATGCGCAACACGCTTCTGGTGACGGCGCTGACGACGGTGGCCCACAATCTTGCGCATCGGAATGTCGATCTGCGACTGTTCGAGATAGGTGCGGCCTATTTCCCGCCGGATTCGAAACAGGACTGGCATGAAGACGACAAGTTGTCGCTGGCGGTGAGCGGGAATAGATCGGGAAATTGGAAAGATCATCCGCGGGCCAGCGATTTCCACGATTTGAAAGGGGCGCTGGAGACTCTGTTTGCCCGGCTTGGTTACGGCAACCAAAGCGGCAATCCGGTGTCCTATGCCAACGCCCCCGTCAGTTTTTTTGAAAATGGCGAGTCGTTCAATATCGTGCTCAATGAGACTCACGTCGGAATCGCCGGAAAAGTCGCGGCCGATGTACTCAAGAAATTCGACATCAAGCAGTCAGTCTGGCTGGCTGAGCTTGACATTGCGACGCTCATATCGTGTAAGAAGCCGCTGACACAGTTCACACCGCTGCCGACTTTTCCTTCAGCGCCGCGCGATTTAGCGCTTGTGGTTAAAGAATCGGTTCAGGTCGGCCAGATCATTGAGGCAGTCAAAGCCGAGACCGGCCCTCTTGCGGAGGCGGTCGAGGTTTTCGATATTTACAAAGGTAAGCCGATCCCCGACGGTTCCAAATCGGTCGGGATTACGATCGTCTACAGATCCGCAGAGCGGAGTCTCTCGGGTGAGGAAGTCGAGCAGGTTCAACAGAAAGTTGTGGCCCGGCTCAAGTCGCAGTTCAATGCGGAACTTCGGGAGCAGTAACTATGGCCGACAAAATAGCAGAACTCGAGGATCGGGTAGCCCAGGTCCTCAAGCTGGTAGACCAGCTCCGCAAGGAGAACGGTAACCTAAAGCGGCAGAACAAAGAAGCCGCCACCGAGCTGACCGAACTGCGTCGCCGATACCACGAATTGGCGGTGACCAGCAAGGAGCAATCGGCCACTGTCAAGTCGCGTCTGACCGGAGTTCTCAACCGGATCGAAGAGTTGGAACGTCTTGGTTCCTAACTTTTTGCTTGATTCGGGATTCGCGAAAATGTATACAGTTTTTGTTAGGAAATAAGCGGGAATAAACCGCGCTGACTCTCAGATCGACACAAGACCGATGACTGAACAGGACGAAGAGAAAAAAGTCGTAGTTGAGATATTCGGGGAACAGTACCCTATCACGGGTGCCAGCGACCCCGCCTACATCTCGAGGATCGCCCGAATCGTAGATACACGGATGCGTCAAGTGGCCAAGTCCACCCGCACCAAAGGGCTCGACAAGGTGGCCATTCTGACGGCCATGTCGTTTGCCTCGGAACTGGAAGAAAAGAGCGAGGAGTTAGATACCTCGCAGGCGAGTTCGACCAAGCGTCTTGATCGTTTGTTGTCCGGCCTTGATCATGTGCTGGCTGATGCCAAATCGGCCTGACCTGAATCGATCTGTTATCAGCGTTACCCGGTTTTCTCCCACAATTTGATCATATAGTGGATCGCCCGGCTGTAAGCCCGGGCGGGAGGATGCAATGGACCACCCGATAGTTGTCGTGCTGGTGGCTCTGGGAGTCGGCGTTGTCGGATTCGTGCTGGCTTGGGTTTTGGCCCGCCGGATCGGACAGAACAGCGTGAAAAACGCCGAAGAACAGGCGCGCCAGATCACATCCGCGGCCGAGCGCCAGGCGGAAATGAAAAAGAAAGAAGCGGTGCTGGAGGCCAGAGAAGAATTTCTCAAAGTCAAAAGCGCAAACGATAAAGAGATGGAAGAGCGCCGCCGTGAGCTGGAGCGCTACGACAAAAAGCTCGATGAACGCGAAACAGCGCTCACCAAAAAAGTCGACTTTGTCGAGAACCGTGAGCGGGATCTAACCAACCGCGAAAAGGGGCTTCACGGCCGCGAGAAGGGTATCACCCTGCGCGAAGGCGAACTCAATCAGATCATCACCCAGCAGAATGACAAACTCCAGCGCATCGCGGGAATGTCTCCCGAAGATGCCAAGCGTCAGCTGATGGAGAACATGATCGGGCAGGCGCGGGTCGAGGCCGCCGCGCACATCAAGGAAATCCGCGAGCAGGCCGAACAGGAAGCCGAAAAGGAATCCAAAGAAATTATTCTGCGCTCGATCTACCGTGTTGCCGCCGAATCGACCGTCGAGTCTACCGTATCGGTAGTTAATCTGCCGAGCGATGAAATGAAGGGGCGGATTATCGGGCGCGAAGGGCGAAATATTCGTGCGTTTGAAACGGCGACCGGTGTCGATGTGATTGTTGATGACACTCCCGAAGCGGTGATTCTCTCCGGCTACGATCCGGTGCGGCGCGAGATTGCGCGCATGTCGCTTGAAAAATTAATCTCCGACGGCCGCATTCACCCGACCCGCATCGAAGAAGTTGTCGAGAAGACCCAAAAAGAAATGGATGTAATTATCAAAGAAGCCGGCGAGCAGGCCTGCTTCGAACTCGGCATTCACGGTCTTCATCTGGATGTCATCAGATTGCTAGGCAAACTGCACTACCGGACTTCGTATGGGCAAAACGTATTGGCTCACTCAAAAGAAGTCGCGATGCTCTGCGGTCTGATGGCGGCTGAGCTGGAACTCGATGATGTCATGGCCAAGCGCTGCGGGCTTCTGCACGATATCGGCAAAGCGATTGACCGTGAGACTGAAGGCACGCACACCCAGATCGGCGCTGATTTTGTGCGCCGGTACAAAGAACATGAGTTTGTAGTCAATTCGATCGAGTCGCATCACAACGATGTGCCCATGACGTCGCCGTATCCAATCTTAGTGCAGACCGCCGATGCAATTTCCGGTTCACGTCCCGGCGCGCGCCGCGAGCCGCTTGAGGCATATGTGAAGCGTCTGCAGCAGCTCGAAGAACTGGCCGACAGTTTCAAGGGCGTGAGCAAGGCGTACGCAATTCAGGCGGGACGTGAAATCCGTGTGATCGTCGAGAACGGTCAGATCGACGATCTGGCGTCGCAGGTCTTGGCGGCGGATATTGCCGAGAAGATCGAACAGGAGATGCAGTATCCCGGCCAGATCAAAGTGACCGTGATCCGCGAAACCCGCGCGACCGAATTCGCGAAGTAGGCGGCTGGGCCACACCGTGGAGCCTTCGGCAGGTTGAGTCTTTTGTAGGGACGGTCCCTCTTGGGACCGGCCGCACTTTCTTTCGAGTCGTCAATGATTGCGGGTTCGAAGACGGACCCGCCCTACAAGATCAACATCCGGGTATAAACGAAAAAAAGGAGAATCATCATGGCTGGAAACACCGTGCGCTTGCACCGGGTGCTGAGCGCAAAGCCCGAAAAAGTCTACCGCGCATTTTTGGAGCCGGACGCGGTCGCCAAGTGGATTCCGCCCGACGGGTATCTGTGTACTGTGCATTCGATGGATGTCAAAGTCGGCGGGACGTTCAAGATGTCGTTTCGGAATTTCACCACCGGCAAGAGCGATTCGTTCGGCGGCAAATATCTTGAACTGACACCCCACACTCGCATTCGCTACACCGATGTCTTCGACAATCCCGGTCTGCCAGGAGAAATGCAGGTCACCATTGATCTCAAACCGGTCGCCTGCGGTACTGATGTTACGATCGTGCAGGAGGGGATTCCCGAGATGATTCCTGTTGAGTTCTGCTATGTCGGTTGGCAGCAGTCGCTGAACAATTTGGCGAAGGTCGTCGAGCCGGAGATAAATCAATAATCTTTGTGGGAGGCAGGCATCCTGCCTGCCCCTTACAGTACGGCCGGGCAGACGAGGGCGTCTGCCGCGCACTATTCGTTTCCCATTGTCATCCATGGCTCCTCAATTGTCATCCCGGGCCCCTTTATTGTCATCCCGGGCCCTTCATCGTGTCATCCCGGGCGAAGAACCGGGACCCAGTCCTCTATGCAACACTTCAGTTCGTATTCACTTGCTGGGCCCCGGCTCGGCGTCGCAATTCGTTTCACGAATCGCGACTTGGCCGGGGTGACACGTTTCGTTGACGTCCGGTCGAAAGTGGGCGGCAGGCATCCTGCCTGCCCCTCTATCCCCAAAATTATCATTGTCAATTCGGCCTTTGTTTCGTATTTTGGAACGAGTCTGCAACATGAAATATCCTGGGGTACAAATGATTCGGGGAGTCATACTTTTTGCGGCGGTGACGCTCGTTGCCGCGGCGCCGTTCGGGGCGACGATCCATGTGCCATCACAACAGCCGACGATCCAGGCGGGAATCAATGCGGCATCGAACGGGGATACGGTGCTTGTTGCGCCGGGGACGTACACGGGCAACGGCAACAAACTGATCAGTTTCACCAGCAAATCCGTAGTAGTAAAATCCTCTGGAGGTCCTGATGTAACAACGCTGGATTTGCAAGGGACAGGACCACTCGTTGACTATATCGAGAGTGTGGCTACAACACCCGCTCTCGTTGGATTTTGTATAAGAAACACCGGGAATTCTGGTTTTACCATCCGTTGTTTGGGATCCTCGTTAACAGTCAAGAATTGTCTGTTCATAAACAATTCCACGACCACTTGTCTGCTCTATTTTAATGGCAATTCTTCTGCGGCAGGTCGAAAAGCAGCTAGTAACCCATCTCCATCACCGACGGTCAAGAATTGTACATTTGTCGGGAATTACGGAAACTACGGCATTAGTTACATCCAGAACAACAACGTATCTGTCACGTTTGAACGATGCCTCATTTCGAATAATCCCCTGCCGGGGCCTGCTATCCAACTCGGTGGTGCCGCAACCATTGTGGTCAACTGCACCGATATTTTTGGAAATGCGGCAGGTGACTGGGTAGGCGACCTGAGCCCATTCGGGTCATTGAACGGGAATATCTCATCCGATCCTATGTTTACTAACCCCGGAAGTTCAAATTATCATTTGCAGGCGGGGTCTCCGTGTCTGTCGACTAACAATGCTTGCAATATTGAAATGGGCGCATACGGTGTCGACTTACCACCTGGCCCCAGTGTGTTCTTGCACTCGAATTTGTATCCGACAATACAGGCAGCTATCGACGCGGCAAGTCCAAATGATACGGTGACAGTTGGGAGCGGTACTGCCTACGAGCATATCACTATTACCAAGCCGCTCACACTCTTGTCGCAGCTCGGGGCGGATTCAACGACGATTGACGGGCAGAATTTGATCCAGGATACGACCAACAGCATAATAACTATTATGGAAGCAGATTCAGTTGAGATAAAGGGTTTCACGATTCGCGGCGGCAGGGGGCTCTCCAACATCGATTCGTCCGCTTGTAAGGGCGGGGGAGTGTTTGCTTCTCGAACTATGGTTAGTATCGAATACTGTACAATCACTTCGAATTCGCTGGGGAGTAGTGATTACCCTCAGAAGTGGGCAGTTGGCGGAGGTGGGTTATTCTGTGATTCATCATCAGCAATTCAAATCACGAATTGCCAAATTCTCAGTAATACCATGCACGGCAATTATGTATCTCCAGCAACAATCGGCGGCGGCGGTATGTTATCTCTATCTCACCAAACAATGGTTGATGGTACTACCTTTGCTGGCAATGGGTGTGAAACAGGAAGCACTCACCTTTTTGGGGGTGGGGCCGCGGTGGTTCGAGGGCTCAGCCGCTTCACTAATTGCGTATTCTCTAATAACTATGTTGCCATGTCGTACGACTCAACTGGCGGCGGCGGCCTCTATGCGTCCGGTACGTCAATCGAGGTTGATGCTTGTCGATTCGCAAGCAATCGAGCAGATCAGACGGACGCCTTTCATCTTACCCTTGGTGGGGGGCTGCTCGTTGTCTGCGACACCGTAATGGTAAGTGCCTCCACATTTACTGGTAATTTTGCCGGACTTGCGGGAGCTACTTTCGGAATCGGAGGCGGTATTTGTGCGGTGTCAAATAGCATAACGATTCAAAACAACCGAATTGATTCGAATTCTGTTGTGAGTGGCGGCGGTGGAGCTGGTGCTTTTGGAGGTGGCGTATATCTCAAGGGCTCAGGTCATTTCGGATATAACTTGGTCCGAAGAAACTCGTGTTGGGCGGGAGCGGGCGGCCACTCAACGGCGGAAGCAAATTCTCTTGGCGGTGGCGCTTGGATTCAAGGGGAAATAGTTACTTCAAACAACACATTCTCCGCTAATGTCTGCGTATCCTCGGAGTCTGGCGTCTATGGCGGAATAGCGAGATCAAGAGGAGGTGGGTTATACGCTTCGCTTGGGACAAGTTTGATTCAAAACATTTTTTACAGTGATTCCATCAATGCTTACTCAGTTCACAGTAGTTTCGAATTGGGAGGCGCTGGTGTCTTCGGCGATAGCTCGGTAATTGTCGCCAATACTGATTTGTACGAAAACTATCCGGACCAAGTCAATTCAGGGTTGTGGACCCCCGGCACTTACGGCATTATTGCTGCTGATCCGCTGTTTTGTTTTCCTGATACAGGGAATTTCTATCTCAAAGCCAGCTCACCGTGTGCGGCGGGGAATCATGAGTCAGGACAAACTGTCGGCGCATTCGATGTCGGTTGTTACGGAGCCGATATGGTCAAATCGCTTGGGCTCGCTGATGGTGGTTCGCTCGGCAATGTCACTTCACAGATGCCCAAGTATGGATGGAAGGCGTACTATCATCCGTCGTATTTGCAGACAAGATTCGAAATCGCGGTTGGAACAGACAACGATTGGCAGTATTCCGAAATGTGGAATCCCGCGCCGTTCAATTCGAGCGATACGTTTGTTACCTATGCCGGGGCGCCGTTGGTTGACGGGCAGACATATTATTTGCGGCTACGGATTTCCGACGGTGTGTCGTGGTCGAACTGGTACTACACCTTGTTTCACATGAACACTCCGCCCACCGCGCCGGTGCCGTATGCGCCACAGTGGCCGGAGATCACCGTCTCCAACACACCCGATCTGTCGGTGGTCAACGCAACGGACGCCGAGAACGACACGCTGTATTACGACTATCAGGTCTTCCGCGATAGTATGCTGACTCAACTGGCGGTCGAGGGAACTCATGTTGCCCAGACGAACAATCCCGATTCGACAAGCTGGACAGTCACGCCGCCGCTCGATGATAACAAGTACTACTACTGGCGGGCGCGCGCGTTTGATGGATATGAGTATTCGCCGTGGTCGTCGATGCGGTTTTTCATCGCGAATAACGCCAACGAGCTGCCCAATCCGTTTTTACTTTTGGACCCGCCTGATTCTACCGGGTCGATTTTGTACAACCGCAAGCCGACATTCCGCTGGACCTACACCGGCGACCCCGATCCATACAATCAGGTGCGATACAAAATGGAAATGGCGGTCGACGCGGCGTTTACTTTCAAACAGGTGATCGACTCGCTCTATACGTCGTTTTGGATTCCGCCCGATTCGCTGCCGTATCATTCGCACTATTGGTGGCGGGTGTCGGCAATCGATCAGTACGGCGCGACAACTCTCGGCACGAATACCAATGAGTTTTGGGTGTGGACTCTGGGTGATGTCGACCACTCGAACAATGTAGATATTTCCGATCTGACGCGGCTGATCGACTATCTCTATATCAGTTTTCTGCCGGTAGTGCCGCGCAAGGTGGGGGATTTGGACGGCGACTGCATTATCGATATCGCCGACCTGTCGCGACTGATCGATCATTTGTATATCTCGCTGACACCGCTGACGGTGGGCGGGTGCGAGCAGTGATCTAGCCAAGAGTCGCACTTCGACTCCGCTCAGTGCGTCGTCGGGGTGACGCGACAGCTCTTGTCAT
>CAYVWS010000070.1:0-12717 GCA_964455535.1 uncultured Ignavibacteriales bacterium
GGCGGAGCTGGAGGAATCGATCCGCTGGGAAACGACATCCCCCACGGCAAATCGGTCGGCGTGCCGAAACAGCAACCGTTCAAAAAACAGCCGATACGCGCGACGCCGATGCCGAGCCCTAAAGTCGGCGCAAAGTAATCGAAGACATCAAGCACTTTCAACTTTGCCCGCCGGCAGTAAATCATGGTTGAGACAATCGCCGCAACCACGCCGCCATAAAGGTTGAGGCCGGCTATGCCAAAATAGCCGTCGTGGAAGGGATTCAGGGTGTTCATCCAGTGTCCGGCGAATTCTTCGAGATGAAACAGCACATAGAATAGGCGAGCGCCCAGCATCCCGGAAAAGATCATGATGTAGGCAACGGTGATAAACTGGTCGACCGGTCTTCGGTCCCGCCGGCCGACTCTCATGATGTACAGCACGCCAAACAGAAACGCAAAGGCGATCATCAGGCCGAAAGACCGAATGGGCACCGGGCCGATATGGAATAGCTCAGGATACATGCGATTGACTCATCTTCTGCTCTTCAACACTTGAAAGGTCAGACCGGGTCCAGCGCGAATAATACTTTCTGACAACCCAATATGCGACCGTGCCGATCACTCCGCCAACAACAACATCGGATAGATAATGGAAGCGCCCCCAGACGGTCGCGGCGGCCAGTCCGATCACAAGGGGAAGCATCACCCAACCCCACGGACGGTAATACCTGAAGCAAAAGTACATGAGCACTAGCGCTACCGCAGTGTGGGTCGAGGGCATACAGCCGCCGTGAACTGCGCCATTGTGGATGACATAATTCACCGCCTGACGAAAAACCGGGCCGTCGATCGAGTGTACATACTGATCGGCGAAGTGCCAGCGCGGTCCCTCAACGGGGAAGAGTGAAAAGAGCAGGTACGACGGGAAAAACGTTAGACAGACCGCCGCGGTTGCCTCTTTGAATATCCAGTAGTCGCGCTTGATGAACACGGGCAGGAAAAATCCGGGAAGCATGAAATAGTACGAAAAATAGCAGAACGAGAGAATTTCGGTGACGATGACACTCGGCGTTGTCTGGTCAATCCACCTCGTCAGCTCGAAACCCAATAGCCGTTCTTCAAGCGCCACGAGCGTTGCGTCTTTGAATGAGTCGCCGAAGAGAAAAATCAGGCCTTGTGTCATCGAATAGAAAAAGGGGAAGAGAATGACGGGATAAGACAATCGCACAAACGCGGCCGTCCGCCCGGCTTGTTCGCGTACGAAGAGGGAAACAAAGACCGCAAGCAACAGGCAACCCGTGTAGAACGCGAGTTCATCAGCATACACACCAAGCGGCCGCCCGAACACAAGGATCAGGATCGTGGTCAGCAGGCAGTACGAGATGACAATAGTATCGGTGGGGGAGAAGCGTGATCCAACTTTGTTCACTCGCTCTCCTCGGCGTCATCTGGAGGAGCGACATATTCTTCGGCGGGCTGACCCGTGAACGCAGTGCCGGCGACGACAATCACGATCTCACCTTTGATTGTCCGGCCTTCGATTTTCTTAAGAATCTGACTGATTGAGCCGCGAATGAATTCTTCGTACATCTTGCTGATTTCGCGAGCCACACAGGCGGGGCGGTCGCCGAAGATATTGATCATGACTGCGAGCGATTTCTGGAATCGAAACGGCGAATCATAGAAGACCATGGTGTGCGGGAAATCCTTAAGCTCTGTCAGTCGGTTTGCCCGCGTTGAGTTCTTGTGAGAGAGAAAGCCCTCGAAAAAGAACCGATCAGTAGGCAAACCCGAAGCCGTCAACGCCGGGATGATTGCGCATGGTCCCGGCAATGCGCTGACCGGAATTCCCGCCTCGATGGCCGCGCGTACGACTCGGTAGGCCGGATCGGAAATCCCGGGCGAACCGGCATCAGAAATGACCGCCACCGAGGCGCCCTCTTTTATTTTCGCAATGAGCTGCGTTGCTCGCGACGATTCATTGAACTCGTGATAGCTGATCAGTTTCTTTTTGAATCCCAGATGCGCCAGCAGACGACCGGATACGCGCGTATCCTCGCACGCCACGAGGTCGGCATGTTCGAGCACGCGGGCGGCTCGTTCTGTCATATCGTCCAGATTGCCGATGGGAGTCGGCACTAAGTAGAGTCGACCGGTCGAATCAGTCATAACGGACTCCTCTATGATCGAAGCTGGAGATGCGCCGGAATCGGGGTTCGTCCAAGCGGAGCGATGTCCGGCAAACTGCGCTTGAAGGCATTGCGATTGACGCGCGACACTATCCGGCTGATATCCGTTTGATTGAATCCGGCTTTTTCAAGTTCGCTCATCGAAGTTATCCCCCGGTCGACAATCAGCATGAGCAACTGATCGATTCGGTCATACTGTACTCCGATTTCGCCCTCGTCGGTCTGCCCTTCCCATAAGTCGGCAGTCGGTGGCTTGGCGATGATCGCGGGCGGCACGCCAATCAAGCGGGCGACCGCGCGGACTTCGGTCTTGTACAGTTCACCGATAGGATTGAGCGAGCAAGCCGAGTCGCCATACCAGGTGGTATATCCCAAAGCGATCTCGGTGCGGTTACCAGTGCCGAGCACCAAACGATTCAAACGGTGGGCGTGATCGAAGAGAATCGACATCCGCTCGCGCGCCATTTTGTTGCCGGCCCGAAGGCGCAGAGATTCATCGATTATTCCGTAGTAGGCGTCGATCATCGGCGAAATCTCGATCGTAATTGTCTCAAGTCCCAACTGCTGGGCGTAGTGGGTAGCGTGTTCGATTGAATGAGCCGAAGATGTCCGGTAGGGCATGAGGATGCCGAAGACATTTTCCTTGCCGACGGCGGCCACCGCCAAACCCGCCGAAACAGCCGAGTCGATTCCGCCGGAAAGGCCGATCACAAATCCGCCGAGGCCGCTTTGGTTGAGTTTGCCGGTCAGGAAGCGCCGGATGGTCTGGGCTGCTTTTTCTGCGTCAAAATGCTGGGTCATTTCACACCTGAAACTGGTGCGTATATACCCGATTTCACATTCGGGGGCAAGCCCATTCCCGACCGCTTGACAGCCGGTTGCGACCCGCCTATTTTGTCACCATAAACACTTATCCTCGGAGAATATATGGGCGTGAACAAAGCGATTCTCATCGGGCGACTCGGTAAAGACCCCGAACTGAAATACACTCCAAGCGGCAAGGCGGTGTGCAGTTTTTCATTGGCCACCAGTGAAAGATGGACGGGTGCCGACGGCCAAAAGAACGAAGCTACCACCTGGCACAATATCGTTGCCTGGGGCAAGCCGGCCGAGATCATGAAAGAGTATTTGTCGAAAGGGAAGCAGGTCTATATCGAGGGCCGCATCGACAACCGCAGCTATGAAGACAAAGAGGGGAACAAGAAATACATCTCTGAAGTTGTGGTTCAGAACTTCCAATTTTTGGATGCGCGCTCATCTGAAGATCGCGGCGGAAGCGGCAGCGGCGGCGGTTCGGCCTCGATGCCCGAGCCAGCGGGCGGCGGCGGCAGCGACGACGACGATCTGCCCTTCTGATCAAATTCCGCGCAAGTATGTCTAAAGGCCTCGGCGACGGGGCCTTTTGTGTGTCTAACCGATGCGCATTTCTGCGCCAAAACACGTCTTAATTTCCATCCCCAATATTCCGAATCAGTCAGTGATGACAGGCCCGGCATAGTACGCGCGGGCCCGCAGTCTACTTATCGAAAGGAGTTTGTGTACCTATGGCTGGAATGGTAGCAACTGTGAAAGGGTACTTCACCAAACGCCAGAAGTTCCACTTATACTGGACCGTGTCCTTCCTCTCGCTGAGCGCTGTAGCCGCTTCAGCGACGATCATCTACTATTACAACGAAGCGATCGCCGGCAGCGCACTTGAAAATGTCGGCGGACGCTTCGAGACCTCCATGCTGACGTTACTGCCCTACGCAATTTCGGCGATTATCGCCGCGATCACGGCGCTATCGGTCACGACCATCTGGCCGGTGACCCGCAGTATCGAACCTGGTAGGGAACTCATAGAGCGGATGCAGCAGATGGAGCGCGGCGACCTCTCCACCAAATTGCGCGTGGGCGGGAATCACCAACTGCGCGAAGTCGTGGCCGAGATGAACATCGCTACCCAGTCGGTTGGCGCCATGATTACGCAGATCAAGGTGGTCAATCGGCGTCAGTGGGGAGTGCTCTGCCGAATCAGACTGGCTCTCGAAGAAGGCCGCGTCGACGAAGCTCTGCGCTCAGTCGGCGAGATGGAACGTAACTGGGATAAGATGGCGGAAGTCGAAGATAAGTTACTTACCTGAGTCGTCGGGGCCCATGCGGTCCTCAAGACGCCGTAGCCGTTTCCAGAGTTCCGGCAGCTTGTCGGTTGCGGCAATGATCCGCTTCGCTTGATGAATCTCCCGGGCGGGGAATCCAAACCAGGTTTCTCCGTCCGGGATTGATTTTGATACCCCCGATTGCGCCCCCACCGAAACTCTATTGCCGATCTCAATATGTCCGACCAACCCGACCTGTCCCGCCAAAACGACGCCGTCGCCAAGCTTGGTCGAGCCCGAGATGCCTACCTGCGAAACGATAATGCAGGAGCGGCCGATCTCTACATTGTGCGCGATCTGAACCAGATTATCGATCTTGGTGCCACGCCCGATTTTCGTAGGCCCCAGCGCTCCGCGGTCGATGGTAGTGTTGGCGCCGATCTCGACGTCGTCGTCGATTTCCACCCAGCCAACCTGCTTGATCTTGTGAAGGCCGGTCTCGCTCGGCGCAAAGCCGAACCCGTCGGAGCCGACGACTACACCGGGGTGAAGTATCACGTTATTGCCGATGCGCGAACCGTGCATGATGCGCACGCCGGGGTAAATAAGGCAATCGCGCCCGATCTGAACGTCGTGATCGATGAACACCGACGCCATAATCTGCGTGTTTGCGCCAATGGTCGATTCTGCGCCGACATGGCAAAGCGGCCCGATGCCTGCTGTCGAATCGATATTCGCGCTGGCGTCCACAACCGCTTTGGAGTCAACTCCAGCCGGCACACGCCGCTCGGTGGGGTAGAAGAGGTCGACTATTTTCGCGAAGGTGAGATAGGGATTGGCGTGGCGGATAACCGGTACGCGGGCGCAGGCGACGTCGGGCGCTAACACCAACGCCGACGCCCCCGTTGTTTCGATATGCTGCTGATACTTGATGTTGGCGACAAAGGCAATCTGGCCTGAAACCGCCCGCTCGATCGGTGCAACTCCGGTGATGACGATAGAACCGTCACCATCGAGTGTCCCGCCGACCCGGCGGGCGATTTCAGCCAGAGTAATCGATACGCTATTGGTCGAGTTTTTCAAGTTTCGCCAGAACTTTGTCGGTGATTTCGTAACTGGGTTTAATATACCCGAGTCCCGAATTCAACGTAAAGATAACATCGTAGTTTTCTTCTTCGGCCACAGCCGCAATCGCCTGGGTGATTTTGTCCAAAATTGGCTGCAGGAGTTCCGACTGTTTGCGCTCGGCAGTGCCGCCCGGACCATAGATCTGGCGCGTGAACATATCAAGCGCGTCTTTCTTGGTACGGAGAGTCGCTTCGCGCTCTTTTTTCTTTTCATCGGAGAGGACTATTTTCTGGTTATTGTAGTCCTCAAGCTGCGAATTGAGCTCGTCGGTCTTGTCCTGCGCCTCTTTGTCCCAGGCCTTGCGCTCGGTCTCAAACTGCTCCTGCGCGCGCAGAAACGGCGGGTACTTGGTCTTTATGGTTTCGTCGTTGATATACCCGATCTTAGCGACCTGACCGAAAATCGACGGTCCAATCACCATCAAAGTGGCGGCCATCGCCAGTCGAATTACCCGATTGACACTGAACATAACATTTCTCCCTTATGAATAGATTCTATTGTGCTACTTAAAGGCCGTTCCGGCTCTAAAATGGGTATGAAAGCCCTTTCCTTGCGAACCTCGGCTGTCGAGCGGTTTGCCGAAGTCGAATCCAAGCGTGCCTATACCCGGGACGGCGATACGAATGCCGAATCCCCATGACTTATACAGCTTTTTGAAAATATCGTCGCGATTGAGCCATGAATTGCCGGCGTCGAAGAACAGTACTCCATAAATCTGACGTTCGACGAACGGGTACTTCAATTCAAAGTTCGACGTAAACATGTACTTGCCGCGAACACGGACCGAGTATGTGGAGGTCGTATCACGAATGGTATCGACGTCGGAAATTGGTGGTCGGTTGACCGACGTATCATTGAAAACGAAGGTCGTATCGGTACGGGTAATCATCGTATCGGGCGTAATCGATCCGTCATCGTATCCGCGGATGATGCCGTCGTAGTTAGCGCCGCCGACCAGAAAGCGGTCGGAGGGGAATATCTGACCGTCCCCTTTGGACGACGTAATCTGTCCCCACTGGAATTCGGCTGAGAGCGAGAGCTTGCCTAGAACCGGCATGAAATGGGAGTAGTTGACGATATGACGATCCGATGTCCAGAACCCGCCAAGAAATCCGCCGGTCTTTTCAAACGAGTAAGTGAAAAGCGAACCCTTGGTGGCGAATTCAGGCAGGTTGCGCGCATCTCGCGAGATCGTAAATCCCAGCGACGAGGCGGTGTGCCAGAGACCGTTGAACTCCAGAAGTGATCCCGGCAGGGGCTGAGTCGGCGCAAGTTCGTCTACGATTTTTGCGGAGTCCGTATAGTCCTTGTAATACCTAAACGTATTCAGGTAAGAGTTGCTTTGCACAAAGGAGTCGTCGAAATCATGATACTTGGTTCTTTCCAGACGAGCGGTACCGGTAACCCTGAAGTAGTTATCCGGCCATTTGAGGCGTTTGCCAAATCGAATCGAGCCGCCCTGACGTCGCTCGGTGTATTCGTCGAAGTACCTCCGGCTAACGCTGAACGCATCCCATCCCATCAGAGTCGGACGGCCCATTAGCCACGGCTCGGTAAACGAAAGCGACAGCGAGTTTCGGTTCTTGCCGAAATCAACATTGAACGAAAGCGACTGCCCGTTCCCGCCGAGATTGGGGATGCCGACTCCGACATTTCCGACGAGCTTATCCTGGCTATTGTATCCGGCGCCGGCGTTTAGCTGGCCGGTCGGCTTCTCTTCGACTTTGAATTCCAGATCAACGTCGCCATTGGGCAGGTCGATTGGCGCCGGTTCGACTTTTGCAAAGTAATTAAGCGCCATAACATCGCGGAACGAACGCATCAGAAGCGAACGATTGAAGACCTGCCCCGGCTTGACCGACAATTCACGGCGAATCACTTTGTCTTTGGTCTTATTATTTCCGACGATATTGATCATGTTGATGTGCGACGGGAGCCCCTCGGATATCGCATAGCTGATATTGATAACGGAGTCGGAAGTAGTGCTCTTGGAGTCCTCGATCCTAACATGCAGGTGACCGATGTCCTGGTACGACGTATACAAATTGTAGATCGACTCGTCGTAGACTTCGGAGCTGAATACTGCGCCCTTTTTGAATTTGATCTGTGACTGCAGGGCGGTTGTTTTCATGACCTCGTTGCCGGAAAAGTTTGCCTCACCGAAGTAATAGCGCGGGCCCTCGTACACGGTCAGGTAGATCTTCATGCGATTGATGACCGTGTCGATCTTGTTGGAGTCAGAGACGATATAGGCGTCGATATACCCTTTCTTGTGGTACTCTTCGACCACCTTGTCCAGATCTTCCTGATATTTCTCCTGCGCAAAGTTCGAGCTTTTCAAAAATCCGCGCTTTTTGTTGCGCATTTTCGAAATGACATCTTTGGACGCAACCCGGGCATTGCCGGTGACGATCACCGAATCGACTTTGACTTTTTCGCGTTCATCGATCTTATACGTCAGCTTGGCTTCAGTCGAATCAACATTGTATTCGACCGCCGGTTCGACAGCAGCCCGAAAATACCCCTTCTCGGCATACAGCGACCTGATCTTGTCTTTCTTATCCGCGATAAGGTACGGGGAAATAAACCCGCCGACCCCGAGCCCCAGCTTTTCTTTGAGGTCTTTGGCTTTGAACTTCTTGTTGCCGGTGAACTCAAGACTGGAGAGCTTGGGAACTTCTTTGACTTTGATGAAGACTTTGATGCCGCCGGTCACCGATTCGCTCTCTACGGTGACGTCGGAAAACATCCCCAGCCCATACAGCCGCTTGATCGACTGCTGCACTAAAGCCGAGGTCAGGTTTGTTCCTTTGTCGAAGGAACAGACCCCCATAATCAGCGATGTGGTGGCAATGCGATTGCCGGAGACCTCGATATCGACGACACGAAAAGTCGCCTGTGACCGAATCGCAGGAGAAATCAGTACCAGTATGAGAAACAGTAGAGCAGTCCGTGCTCTTGGCAACATCGAGTCTCTTTCCCCGGTCAACCTTTGGGTGCGACGATACGGGTGATCTTCAGCTCGGTAAATCCCTGGCGATGGCCAAGGGTCTTGCGGGCTTTGGTGCGGCGTTTGTAGCGGAAGGCACGTACTTTTTCGCCGAGACCGTGCGAGACAACTTCGGCCTCAACTTTTGCGCCATTGACATACGGTGCGCCGATCGACGAGCCGCTGTCCGATTTCACCAAAAGAACTTGTTCTATAGTCAGCTTTCCGCCGGCGGCGACATCGCGGGTATCCACCCGGATGATCTCACCTTCTTTTGCGGTGATCTGCCGACCGCCGATTTGCATTACTGCTTGCATTCGAAATCCTCCGTAACTCTATACGAACAAAACGTTATTTTTCTACCGGCCAAACTTCCAAAGGTACGGCTTTGTGGCGTCAAGTCAAGGCCATTGTGGACAGTTTGACGGGCCGTTTGTTCGCATTTTCGGACTTTAAACTCTTGAGCCGCAAAGGGGTTCCATTGAGTTTTTGGGGTTGGCCTCACATCCTGCGCTTTCGTGATTGCCCTTTGAAACGAAGCATCTATATTCGGCGTTAGATAATTGCACTATGCCAGTTAAACACACGACCGACACCCCGGCTAACTTTGAGTTAGTTGCTTCATTCGAGCCACGCGGCGACCAGCCGGCCGCCATTCGTGGGCTGATGGCCGGACTCGAAGAAAATCGCCGGCATCAGGTCCTGCTCGGCGTGACCGGGTCGGGGAAGACCTTCACGATGGCCAATGTGATCGCCAAATATGGCCGCCCGACATTGGTTATTTCGCACAACAAAACGTTGGCTGCTCAGCTCTACGGAGAACTCAAGGCCTTTTTCCCGAAAAACGCGGTCGAGTTCTTTATCAGCTACTACGACTATTATCAGCCCGAGGCCTATCTCCCAACCACCGACACGTTTATCGAGAAGGATACCTCGATGAACGAAGATATCGACCGCCTTCGCCTGCGGGCGACGGCATCGCTGTTGGAGCGTAACGATGTGGTGATTGTCGCGTCAGTGTCCTGCATTTACGGTATCGGGTCGCCGGGGGAATACCAGCGGCAGATGATGTTTTTCGAGGTCGGTACTCAGATGGATCGCGACGAGGTCATCCGCAACCTGATCGGCATACACTATAACCGCAACGAAGTCAGTTTTACCCGCGGCAATTTCCGCGTGCGCGGCGACACGATTGAGCTGATTCCCGCATACCACGAGACGGCCCTGAGATTTGAATTTTTCGGTGACAATATTGAGCGCATTACCGAAGTCGACCCGCTGACCGGGGAGATTATCTCCGAACGGCAGAAAGTGGCTATTTACCCGGCCAAGCACTTCGTGACATCCAAGCCGACCCTCGACACGGCGATCGGCAAGATTCAGGATGAACTGAAAGAGCGACTGGAAATCTTCAGGAAGCTCGACAAATTACTGGAAGCCCAGCGAATCGAATCGCGCACGAAATATGATCTGGAAATGCTGAAGGAAGTCGGCTACTGTTCGGGGGTCGAAAACTACTCGCGGTATCTGACCAACCGTGAGGCCGGACAGAGACCCGAAACCCTGATCGACTTTTTCCCCAAGGACTTTCTGGTCATCATCGACGAGTCTCACCAGAGCATCCCTCAAATTCGCGGGATGTTCGCCGGAGACCGAAACCGCAAGGAGACATTAGTAGAGCACGGCTTCCGGCTGCCGTCGGCGCTGGATAACCGCCCGCTTTTCTTCGACGAATTCGAGTCGCTGATGCCCAAAGTTGTCTATGTCTCGGCTACTCCCGCCGACTACGAACTGCAAAAGGCCGAAGGGGTGGTGGTGGAACAGGTGATTCGTCCGACCGGCTTGTTGGACCCGCAGATCACGATCAAGCCGCTTCGAACTCAGGTCGACGACCTACTGGAGCAGGTTCGGCTTCGTGCCGCCAAGGGGGAGAGGACGCTCGTCACTACCCTTACCAAGCGAATGTCCGAAGACCTGACTGACTACATGGACAAAGCGGGGGTCCGCGTTCGATACCTTCACAGCGAAATCGACAGTATCGAACGGACCGAGATCATCCGCGATTTACGATTGCACGAGTTCGACGTGCTGGTTGGAATCAACCTGCTCCGCGAAGGGCTCGATCTGCCCGAAGTCTCGCTCGTAGCGGTTATGGATGCCGACAAAGAAGGGTTCCTGCGCTCGGAGCGCTCGCTCATTCAGACCGCCGGACGTGCTGCCCGAAACAAGAATGGCGAAGTGATCTTCTACGCTGACAAGATCACCGACTCGATGCGCAAAGCTATCGAAGAAACTAATCGCCGGCGGGTCAAGCAACTCGCCTATAACGAAGAGCATGGGATAAACCCGGAGACGATTTTCAAAACCCGCGATGAAATCCTGCGCTCGACCCGCTTTGCCGACAGCAAGACTGTCTCCGACGAACCCGGCTTCGAGAAACCGGAGCATTTCAATCTGATGTCGCGCGAGGATCAATCGGAGTTCCTGCTAAAAGCCATGAAACAGGCGGCAGACAATCTTGACTTTGAGACTGCCATGCTGCTTCGTGACGAAGTGACCAAGCTCAAAGACGAAATGAAAAAAGCTAAACTAAAAGCCCGGCGGTAACGTCCTTATAGCATGAAATCACTCACGAGGACCAGATCCATAGTCGCTCCATTGGCATTCGCGATTGCAGCGATCTTTTTCGGCTGCAAAGAGAAAGACGTTCCCTTTGTCAGCGACAACGACAACATGCTTCAGTATATCGAGCGCACCGACGACGGCTCCCAACTGTTCCGGTGGGACAGTCTTATCGTTCCGGCTGACTATCACTTGCCGTTTACAACCGCTACGTTTCGAGATTCGGTCACCGGACACACGCGGACAGTCGATTTTGGAGCGATCATTGATAGCAATCTGGGCGTTCCGACCGGCACTCAACCGACCTGCTATTTCCGCGTGACCGACGTCTATCAGGTTCTCACGCGCAGAGCGGGAAGTGTTGACACTACCTACGTGGAGAGTCAGCGGGCAGTGTATCGCTCCGGTCTGTTTGTAAAGCTCGGGTCCGACTACGAACCGTATCTTGGATGGGTGCTTTGGGCTTTCAGTGGAAGAGGCGCATTTCTGGACAATCCTGCGACACTTCAGGTGCTGACGACTTTCGAAGTACTCGGGCAGACCCCCGTGGCGTACAATCAGGATCAACTTGAAAAGATAACTACCCTGAAATCAATCATGAACGGCGCAACTGTGGTCCTCAGAACGACATCGAATACGCCCGACAATTTGCGCGAGCCCTCGCCGGTTCTCAGCGCCGCCAGCGACAGCGGCTTTATGCAAAGATCAATGGATCGGATCGACCGGGATCATTATGTCGATACGCTGAAGACGCCATCAGGCAACACTCGACTCTGGAATATCATTTACATTCAGACATTTCACGACGATCAGTTCTTCTTCACTGGCGGCTATTTCATCCCGTTCAGAATTCCACAGTGAAGTAGGTCGCCTTCCGATGTTCGCTGTGGTCGGATCGTCAACCCGACCTACTGTAATCGTATTCACCCCAGCGCAAGCGTTGTTGCGCCAAGATAAGACGGCGGGTTCGCCGACGGACCCGCCCTACAAGACTTAATCCTCTTCGTATCTCTTCTTTATCCGGCTGACCACATCAGGGTCGGCGAGTGTCGTCGTATCGCCGAGCACTTTTCCGACCGCGATATCACGCAAAAGCCGCCGCATGATCTTTCCCGACCGCGTCTTTGGCAGATCGGCCGAGAAGATGATTTTGTCGGGTCGGGCTAGCGCGCCAATTTTCCGCGCCACATGATCTTTGAGCTGTCCCATCAATCGCTGATCGGCGGCTTGGCCTTTGGCCAGCGTAACGAACGCCGCCAATGCTTCTCCCTTCAATTCGTGCGGAATTCCGACGACCGCCGCTTCGACAACCGCCATATGCTCGACCAACGCCGACTCAACTTCCATAGTAGATATTCGATGCCCCGCGGTGTTGATGACATCGTCGACGCGACCGAGTATCCAGATATATCCGTCTTTGTCAATCTTGGCGCCGTCACCGGGAAAGTAGACCCCCGGCCACTTTGACCAATAGGTTTCAACGAATCGCTGACGGTCGCCCCAGATACCGCGAAGCATCCCCGGCCACGGTTTGGTGATCGCAAGATACCCGCCGCCTTCTTTGACTTGCTTGCCGTTTTCATCCAATACAACCGCGCTGATACCCGGAAAGGCACGGGTTGCCGATCCGGGTTTGGTGGCGGTGATTCCCGGAAGAGGCGTAATCATGATGTGCCCGGTTTCGGTCTGCCACCACGTGTCGACAATCGGGCAGAGGTTGCGCCCGATCA
>CAYVWS010000071.1:0-7003 GCA_964455535.1 uncultured Ignavibacteriales bacterium
CTGCTCCTAAAGCCGGGTTGGTAGACTGCCCCGACGAATTGACGTTGCCGACTATTCGTGTATTGCCGGCGATATCGTTCACATTGTAAGAAATATCGAAGACCGGGAAAGCTTCGGCGCGCGTTCCCACTTTGGAAACTGAGAGCAGAGTCAGCACCGACGGATCGTAGTTGAACAACAGTCGGAATGATGAAATCGGCAGTTTGTTGTCCAGATAGACGTAGTAATCAACCGTGGTGTTCGGGTCGCCCGCTTTCTCGTCAAGCTTCAGACCGTAGATAATCGTCTTCGCCACATTGATAATTACGGTCGCGGTGTCGGAGAAACCGACCGGATCAGCGGCGGTGAATTTGACCTCGCGCATGCCCGAATCGGTCAGCGCGGTCGGCCAGGTGAAGGTCGACGGACTGCCGGCAGTAAAGCTCGCGCCGACGGGAAGCGCCGTATGCGACCAGTTGATCGGATCGAAATCAGGATCGGTCGCGCTCACTGAGAAAGTGACCGGCTGTCCGGCCTGTACGCCAACCGTTGAGATTGTGCTGATTACCGGGGCGCGATCGCGATTGATAACGACGATGTGCGTCTGAATGTCAGTCGAAGCGGTGCCGTTGGTAGCACGCACACCAAGCGTAAACGGCGACATGTCCGAAGAATTGGGGCCGACAAAGTCGGGAACCCACGTCACCATACCTGTACCGTTGCCATTGTCAACGAGTGTTGCGCCGGTAGGTTTCGAAATGAGCGAGAGCGAAACGGGTCGTCCGGTCGGATCAACCGCTGAGACGGCAACACGGAGGGTGTCGCCTTCGATGACCGTCTGATCAGATAGCGCCGAGAAAACCGGAGGACGACTCGATACGAGCACGTTGCCCGCTTTGAAAAGCGGACGTATCGACGTGGCCGTGACCGCCTGCACCAACAGCAGTTCGCCGCCCGGCGGATAGAAAAGCGAATCGATCTTCGCGCTGCGGCCGTCGTTGACGTTCGATGCGACGGTGAATACTGCCGTAAAAACGGGGCCGTCGCCGGGAGGAAGCGCTTTTTCGGTCAGGCGAAATGCCGCCACCACAAAATGCCCGTTAGCATTGGTAATGGTCGACGGCGTCGTGATCTTGTTGCTGAAACCCGCGATGCGCGAGCCGGTGTAGGAGAGCGATTTTATCTTGAGAACCGAGGTGTCGTATGTGATCGGAATCGAAATCGAGGCAATCGAATCGAGATTACGCACCGAGAACTTGACGGTTACGTCTTGCCCCGGTCCGGCGACCAAAGAATCGATATACACCAGATCCTGGCTTTCGGCTTTGGCGGCGGTAACCGCAAAACCCAAAGTCAGAACCACTATGGCTATACCGATCAATGTCTTACTCAAATTTCGCATACCTTATATATATACCTGTGGCTCTAGGCCACCTGACAGTTGAGCAAACACCAGTCCCAAACACCCATCGGGTAGTCTGTCACCGGTACTTGTCCGGCCCACCCGTGTTCCGGGTGACCGAATCGCCGCAAGATGTTTCTTAAGTCCGTTTAAGAATCAGTACTGCAACAAGTTACAAAAGCTCAACGGCCGCACAATCTTTGGTCGATACCGATTTTGCCTATTGAAACTCCTCGCAATATGAATCCGGAAGTAATGTGAGGGGATTATCTTCTGGAAATCCGCTTCTGCCTCCCTTGGCAAAAGCGCAAATGCGTGCACACCTTCTTGTTGTTCCCGTCAAGTTCACCCTGAGACGCAAAAAAAGATGACCATTAGTCTCCGCAATTCCAATCATTCCCATTCTGGTCGGTCACCTCTTCGTAGTAGAGCGTCAGTGTCTATCTCAATTCGATAACGCAGTATCGATACCTTCTCCTTGCGGCTAAAAATCCCCGGAGAGGATTGAACCTCTCCGGGGAAATTGTCGAGTAGAAACTACTTCAACAGGACGGCCTTCTTGGTAGCCGAGAAGCCATTGGCTTCGAGCTTGTAGAAGTACACGCCGGAGGCCTGTTCAGAGGCGTTCCAGACTCTCTTAACCATACCAGCGGCAGCGTTGCCGGACATTTCGGTAACTTTCTGACCAGTCACGTTGTAGATCGTGATCTTGTAGTCACCAGCGGTCGGCATAGCGAAGCTGATAGTGGTGGTCGGGTTGAACGGATTCGGATAGTTCTGTTCGAGCGAGTATTCGGTCGGCAGAGCTTCCTTGACCGCGAAGCCGTGAACGTCAGCCATCTCGATCGAAACGATCTCGATGTTGTCATTCGACGACAGGATCTGACCAGTGAAGCCAACCATGTTACCGGTGGCCGAATTGTTCAGATTGAACGACGAGTGGACCAGCACGCGGGTGTTGGTTCCGTCGAACGCGGAGATCATCGAAGCGCCGGAGACGTTTTCGATGCTCACGTTACCCTTAAGGGTCATAGCAACCGCGCCGAGTTCGATGCCTTCAATCGACACGCCATTTTCCGTCGAAACGGTAGCGGCCAAATTGGACGGCTTCGGATACGGGAGAGCGTCGCCAACGATGACACGGATCAGGTAAACCAGGTCGGCAACCGACAGGGTGATACCATCAGCGTTGACATCAGAGGCGGCCTGCGAGCCGGCGAAGTGGGTGCCGAACGCAGAGATGCCATAGATGAAATAGTTGGTGAACATAACGGCGTCGGCGATTTCATAGCCAAGACCGTTCAGGTTGATATCACCGCGGGCGTCGATCGAGTCGGCGCAAACGATGTCGATACCACCGTTCTGCATGTCAATGTTACGTTCCGGAGCGCCCTTAGAAGTACCTTCGAAGCAGACGCCGTTCGGGATACCGAGGTAGCTCGGGAGAACGGTGGCCGTATCGTTGATCGGGTTCTCGTTGTCATAATCAAAGATCTTGCAGTTGAGGAAGAGCTTCGTACCAGAAGCGTTCGAGAGCGAGTTGTCCGAGCAGTCCACAAAGAAGAACCGGATCGGAACATACATGCACTCAAAGGTCGCGTTGCTGGAAACGAGGAACTGCAGAGAGGCCAGAGTGGTCGGCAGAGCGCCAACATACTTCGGCGAATTGCAGGTCGGGTGGTTGGCGCCGTTATTGGTCTCGGCAATACCTACCACGCGCACCAGGCCGCTCGGGCAACCGCCGTGGCAGTTACCGTTCGCGCCAAAGCGATAGGTGAAATATTCCCAACCGCACTGCGAGTAGATAGCACCCGGGGTAGCGGCCTGGAACGACAGAGCGGAGTTGTCATAGGCGATCAACAGATCGAAACCGCCCAGACCTTCAATAGCATCAATTTTCGAAAGAGTAATGTCGACATTCTGGAAGGTTCCGATGTTGACATTGTGCTTCTTTTCGATGGTCAAGCTGTAAGCGCAACCAGCCGAAACCAACCAGCAAACCTGGCATTCAGCGCTATCGAGACCGTCGGTTACACCAACCGTCACGCAATGCGGAACGTTGTCGACATCCAGGGTATCGCCGGTGTAGGTGACTACGCCGGTAGCGGGATTGATCGATACGCCAGTAAGATTGCCGGCGCCAAGATAGTAGGTCTTGGTGTCGCAGTCGTCGGTGCCGATGACGGTCTGGGTCTTCGTGTCACCAACAGAGATGAACACGGCCGAGCCCGGGCAGGCGATGGTCGGACCAACGTTGGTCGCGACGACATCGAACGAGCAAGTGGTTACCTGGCCCGAACCGGTCGGATCGGAAACGCCAACAACAACGGGATGAGTGCCGACCGACACGCCATTAGCCGTGTACACGCCGGTATTCGCATCGATTGAGCCGATACCCGACACGATCGACCACACAAGCGGAGTGTTGTTTTCCGGATCGGTGGCGTCAAAGTCATAGGTAAAGGCGTTGCAGTGGCTGCCAGTCAGGTTAGTGATGCAGTTGGTGATCGTCGGCTTCTGATTGCGGATTTTCGCAAGCGTGAAGCAATACGGGCCAGCCCATCTCGGGAATTCGTTGAAGGCCGGATTCGGAGCCGTATTGAATGACGGCCACTTCCAGGTACCCGACGGCGGGTAGTTGGAGGCGGAGTCAATGCAGATGTGCTTGCCGGAATCGGCAGTCTTCAGGTTCAGGAGAACCTTAAAGAACACACCCACGAAATTCGGCGGGAAGGCGGTCTGAGAAGGATCGTTGGCCGCACCTGAGAACATGACGGTGTCTTTGCCAAGACCATCAGCGCCGAACAAATTGAATTTGAACAGAGCGCCGAATTGATCCTTGCCAACACCGCCGCCGGCCGCGCCAGTGGTGTCAACCCAGATACCAAACATGGTGGCCGGGAGACCCTTCTGGTTGCCGCCGTTAGCGGAAGCATGAGCCCAAGTCGCGCCGTCAGGCGAGTAGACCTGGTAGGCATTCGAGAGGGCGAAGCCGTTGTCGTACGTGTTGCCATATTCCATCGGGAACTTCACAACGCCGCCGGATCCGGCCAAGAAAAGTGTATCGGCAGTGCCGAGAACACCACCTTCGATGGCGCTTTTCTTCACGCGGACAAAAGTAGAGTCCTGCGCTTGTGCCAGTCCGAAGGACAGAAGCAGAAGAATCGCGAGGCAAAATGAAAGTCGCTTCATTTTAGTCTCCTAGTTCGTTAACAAAAATAATTTGCACAAATTAATGTCTTCGTAAAATAACCTTCGTGTTTCCCCCCTCGTTGCGCAACTACTGTTCTCCGCAAATGAGAGCCACAAATCTGCGTCGAACCGATGCGTCAACAAGTGGTTACCCTACGAACTTCTTGTGAGCGCGTGCAAATCTACCTCTTTACTGACGTCCTCCTTTCCAACTGCTACGGTTAACTGTCACTTTCTGTATCTTTTCCCCCGGCCAAGCCGGGGTTCGGTTTGAGTTCGCTTTCGAATTTCGGCCGCTTCGGTTATCGCTGCGTGAGCGGCCTGCTATTTTTTCGTTCCTCTCCACTGCGGGAGCATGCTCCCGATCATCATAACCCTGAACAACACAAGGGATTAAAACTTATGTACAAGTAATCGATCAGAACTGTCAGATCGGAAATATCAACCCCGCCCGACGGATCGCAGTCTAAGTTCGCCACTTCTAATGGCGTCGGCGGAACGAAGCTGATATACAAATAGTCGATCAAGCGAGTGAGATCGGAAATGTCGACATTGGCCGGCAGTTCACCGTCCACATTGCCGCAGACATACCCACCCAGAGCCGTCAACGAACCGGTGAAAAGCCAGACTTTGTTGGTATCCAAGACACCAGTGGTATCGAGCTTGACGACCATAGAATCGTATGGCGCCCCCGGTACTTTCACCCACTGCAAACACTGATTGTTCGGCGGATGCGGCGGCACCCAGGCATTGCAGCGGTAGTAGTTGGTGTCTGGTGCAATGATGGTCTTAATGCCGATCGCCGAGCCATTGGGGCGCGAAAAGTTAAAAAGCCCCTGAATAACATCGGCGTTTGGTTTAATCTTAGCGGTCCGGTCCTGGAGATTGTCCGGGACATTCAGAATGTCAGCCCGAAGCCGGAACAGGACACCACCCTGTTGCGGGCGAATTCCCGGACGAGTTCCGGGAACAGAAAGATCATCAGCCAGGCCGATGACTTTGATATCGTACGGAGTCCCCGAAACCGAGCGGCTGGTCACCAACTGCCAGCCCGAGCAGAGCGTACCGACGGTATCAATACTTCCGACGACCGCCTTCACCGTATCGATATGGGTGCGCTGGGCGCTGTCTTTGGTGGTGGCGACTGAATCGCCGCAGCTCGGGAAAGAGCCAAGAACACACTTCCAATAAGTGGTGTCGTAAACTGTTATGGTGTCAGTCTGGAACTTGCATATGTCCGGACGATCCAGCTGAAGCCACAATTCAAAGGCCACAATGGTGTCCTTAAAGTTATCCAAATAGACAGTAATAGCCGAGTTAAGCTGACCGGGATTTCCGGTAGTGTCACCGACGGTGACGATGATATCGGGGAGCGCAGAGGCAGTTGAGCCCATCCCCCCAACGAGTACTACGACAAGCAATGTCGCAAAAACGGCACGCCATACAGCCGACGCGCGTAGTCCGAACACCATACCGACCTCCTGACTAAAGGTTGACATACCCGAGCTGACAAAAGTCACTGGCTGTGTCTTTTCAACAACCGATAACGAGTCCGTTCGAGCCAGCAAACAAACGCCGGACATACCTCCGGAATTCGTCGCTATCAACGATTACGATTTTAGACTCGTTAGCAATTGCTTACGGTGTAAACCTGCTTGTACATCCTGTGCGACCCCCACAGCCGCTGGCAGGATCGAAGTACTTGTTCTGACTTTAGCAATCGGAAGGCGCTGGTATTTGCTTTGTTTCTTAGGTTAATCGTTTGACCAACAATTACCGAACGTTTTTGGAAGTACCTATCATCCGAGGGCAAATATACAACACGCCTGCAGGTTGTCAACACGTAATCGGGTTTTCTCCTGTTTTTTTATTCGTTTATCGTACGCGATAGTAGGCAATCGCCCATACTCGTTTTGATTCTTCGATCTTGCTTGCCGACGCACGACAATCAGAAACAATTCGAGTCGATGCTCCACCTGTATCGCTACTCTGAGTTGTCGACTGATTTGCTACATTTCTCTACTGAACGGTGGCATCGCCCATCGTGATAACAAACTGCTGATTATCGACGGAGCATGTTTGTTCGGAGCACGCAATTCCCGCAGGAGGGAGCACGGCGGGAGCACTGTCGCGGCGCTGTTTTGCACCTTGACAGCGGGCGTCAAAAAGTAGTACCCATGCAAACCAAAACCAGATTCCGGAGCCGACGAAAATGCCGCGACTGTCCCGCACAACAAAGGAAATGATCAAGACCAGCATTGCCGTCATTGTGATCGTGCTCCTTGTTTTTTTCTACTGGGTTTATCCCCTCAATCGAGCCAAGGCATTGTGGGGGCGCACCGATCTGGACAGTTATCAGAAAGATTCGGTTTTGACCAAACCGAACGATCCAACGTTATTCACCAGTGTGAATCAGGCGGTGGATACATT
>CAYVWS010000071.1:7103-12696 GCA_964455535.1 uncultured Ignavibacteriales bacterium
CCAAACCGAACGATCCAACGTTATTCACCAGTGTGAATCAGGCGGTGGATACATTTCGACTCGAAGTCGACGCCAACACCATCCTCGCAGCTTTGCGCGTGTATCCGGTCTCGAATCCTTCGCCACGCGGCACGATCGTCCTTCTTCATACGGAAAAGTCCGATCGATCCAGTCTGGCTGAACTGACCCGGTCGCTGGTCGACTCCGGCTTTTCGGTTGTGGTCTATGATCAGCGGGCATCCGGACTATCGACCGGGAAATACCACAGCGACGGCCGCATGGAAAGCGCCGACTTTGAGGCGTTGGTGGCATATCTGGGAATTCATGATCAACTGACCGCTCCGGTTATAGCCGTTGGCTGGCGAACCGGAGCCGATGCGGCCCTGCTGGCCCAAGCAGACGAAAAGAGAATTTCAGCGGTGCTGGCTATTGAACCGTATCTGTCGACTAACAGATTTGTCGAGACATACCAATCACAATTTCAATCGTGGAAATTCCCGTTCTGGCGTACCCTGCTTTGGTTTTGGCTTAACGCGCGATCAAGCTACGGACTTGGGTTTGTCAATTCAGGTGATGCGGCGTCAGTAAGCGGCCGTGCGACGCTCATGATAAGTGAATCCGACCAAAGTTCGGGTGAGGTCGCAGCGCTGAAGGCCCGGTCCGGATCGAATCTGACTTTTCTGCCGGTCGAAACCGATATGAACAAATTGGCCGGAATAATCGTTTCACTGGCAGCGGCCCAACCCGCCAACTAATGAGAGAGATAGTCGTATAATGGCCATGAGTTCGCGACGTGTGCTGATATTGATCGCCGCCTGTTGGCATCTGGTGCTGACCGCGGTGGTCTTGCCGGTACACCTGTTGTCGCACACAAGCGACGCCCACTGCTGTGGAACGCACGTCGCGCAGATCGACGACCTTCAATCGACCCAGGCCGCACAGCATCACCCCGGTGATTGCCAGCTCTGCAAACTCGACAGCCAGCTTCAGCCGGCTGATATCAGCTCAACTAGCGAGGCAGTTGTTGCAACGGCCTCTACTGTTTATTCAATCGCCCTTGTTCAGATTATCTCAGTATTCTCCGAGCACTTCTCCGGCCGCGCACCTCCGGCCGACAGCATGACAACAATCGTTGTCGGCTGATATTCAATATTCACAAAAACATAGAAACAATGAGCCCGCCGGTCTATGGGCCGGGTGTGGTTCTTTGGGAGGTTTGCATGAAGTGCATTTTGATTGTGCTCATTTTGCTTTCGTTTGTTCCGCTGTCGGCTTTCGCGCTCACCCAGCCGGACATTTCCGCTATCGGAGATTTCCGTGCCTTTACCGGCGACTGGACCGATTCAACGGGCGGCAAGTCGCCGCGTAACGGAAACTTGAACCTGGGATTCGACGAACTTGAGTTGGTCATCGCCGGGTACCTCAATCCGTACGCCAAGGCCTGGATCACGGTTTCGTCGCCGGGTGACGGGTTCGAAATCGAGGAGGCCTACGCAACCATCTTTCAGGGATTACCGTTCAAGTCGGAATTCAAGGCCGGACAATGGCTGGTTGATTTCGGAAAACTGAATTCTTCGCACACCCACGCCTATTCGTTCATCGATCGGCCGCTGGTGCATCGAATTTATTTAGGCGGCGACGGCTGGAAAGATCAGGGGATCAACTGGAATGTCGTTCTCCCCACGCCGTTTTACAGTAAGCTGTCGTTGAGTGCGCTCAAGGGGTTGATCTTCGAAGGCGAAGAAGCGCCCGAGGATCCGCTTGAAGGTCGGTATACCGAGGCGCCGGTTTTCGCCGGGCGCTACAATATTTTCTCGCCGGTCGGCCAAAAGGGGAATGCCGATATCGGAATATCGGGGATGTTCGGACGATACAAAGGGCGCGGCGCGTACGGTACCGGCGACGACGCCAACGGCTTTCGCAATTTGTATGCGAAGATGATAGCCGTCGATGCCAAGTATAAGGTCAAGTGGGATGACTACACTAACCTGACAGTGCAAGGTGAAGCGATCTTTTCCAAGCGCGACCTGTTCACCGATCATTTCGAAAAGCGCAATACCTGGGGGGCATTCGGCTTTGCCGATCTTCGTTTCAAGAAAAGATACAATATCGGCGTCGCGTACGACCGGGCGCCGGGAATCTACGACAACGGCGAAGACGACTACGAACAGAATATTCCGGAGGGCAGATACAATACCGATCTGGCGGTGTTCGATACAAAGAACTCGACTACAGCACTTACTGTCTTTGCCGGTTTTTCTTTGCTCGAAGAAACAACGCTATTTCGATTGGCCGGACGATGGACTTCGTATTCAATCTATGATTCTAACTACCTGGTCGACCCGACCGAAACAAGCAAGAAGGGGGAATTCACACTAATCGGTCAGTTGATCTTCTCAATCGGTCCCCACAAGGCCCATGAATTTTAGAATTGGAGAAACCATGAAGAACATATTTGTACTGCTCTTAGTCTTCACCCTGACATTCACCGTCGGTGTGAGCGCAAAAGTCAAAGTGGTCGCGTCGTCTTCGGATTTGGCGTCGATTGCCACCTTTGTCGGCAAAGACTTGATCGAAGTATCGTCGATCGGTCAGGGACGGTCAAACCTGCATTTCGTCGAAGTGCTGCCGAGCTACATGCTGAAAATATCCAAAGCCGATTTGTACCTGAAAAATGGATTGGCGCTCGATCAGTGGGCCCAGGGCGTTATCGACGGTGCGCGCAACTCCAAGTTGGTCGTGATCGACTGCTCGACTGGAATCGATGTGTTGGAAAAGCCTACCGAGAAAGTCACCGCGCTTATGGGAGATGTTCATCCTGAGGGAAATCCGCACTACTGGCTCGATCCGCGCAATGGGAAGGTCATCGCGTCAAATATCGTTGATGGTTTATGCCGGGTCGATCCGGCCAACAGCGATACCTACCGCGCCAATCTGAAAGCGTTTGATGAGCGCCTCGATCAGAAATGGGCCGAGTGGGAAAAGCGCGCGGCACCGCTGAAGGGCGCGGAGTTTATCTCCTATCACAGCACGTTCGCGTATTTCGCCTCGGCCTTCGGCTTCACTGTTGCCGGCTATGTCGAGCCGCGACCGGGAATCGAGCCGACCGCCTCGCACAACAGCGAATTGATCGATCTGATCAAAGCGCGTCACATCACTACGATATTGCGCGAACCGTATTATTCGGCCCGCACACCCGAATCTATCGCGCGGCAGTCCGGCGCGACGGCCTACGAAGCGCCGTCATCGGTCGGTGGAACGGCCGAAGCCACCGACTACTTTGCGCTGTTTGACGTGCTGCTGACCATCATGGAAAAATCGAAAGGATAATTATGCTTGAGTTGCTGCAACAGCCGTTTGTAGAAATCGGCATCGCCGTAGCGCTGATCCTGGCCGGCATTCACGCCTATCTGGGATTTCATGTGGTCAGCCGAGGGGTGATCTTTGTCGATCTGTCGCTGGCGCAGGCCGCGGCGTTTGGTTATGTCGTGTCGATCTTTCTGGGGGTGGGCGAGCACTCGTATCTGTCGTACCTGATTGCGCTGGCCTTCACGATGTTCGGCGCGCTCCTGGTATCGCTCGCGCGCGATCGCAATAACTTGATTCCTCATGAAGCATTCATCGGGATTATCTACGCCGGCTTTGCGGCGCTCGCGATCATCTTTCTGGCTCACTTAGCGGAGGGAACCGAGGTTGTGTCGGAAATCGCGAACGGATCGATTCTCAGCTGCTCCCCGCGCGAACTGATCTTTGTTACCTGCCTCTACTCGGTAGTCGGGCTCTTCCACTATCTTTTTCGCGCCAAGTTCTTTTTGATTTCGGAAAGCCGGGAGAAGGCGGTAAAAAGCGGTGTGAACGTCGTGTTGTGGGACTTTTTGTTCTACGCCTCATTTGGGTTGGTGGTGACCTCAAGTGTTCATCTGGCAGGCGTGCTGATGGTTTTCTCGCTGTTGGTGATTCCGCCGGTGATCGCGCTATTGTTTACCACCAGCCACGGGAAACGGGTAGCGTTCGGGTGGGTAGTGGCGGGAGTCGGCGCCGTGCTCGGCATTCTCGGGTCGCTCTCGCTTGATCTGCCGACGGCGCCTTCTACAATGGTGGCACTGATTATCCTTCTGATTCTGGCGGCGCTGGTTCGCGCGGTCACCGGCTGGGGACTCGTGCCCAAAACACGATAGCGGCACAATTTGCGTTCCGGCCGGTTTTCGATATATTAGCCGCCCGAATGGAAAGGTAGATTGATGAGCGCTATTGCAGTTTCTGAAAATATCTGGTGGGTGGGGGTTCGTGACCCCCACCTGCGGGTTTTTGATATCGTCATGCAGGCCCAGCATGGCACCACCTACAATTCATATCTCGTCAAGGGGGAGAAGGTCGCCCTGATCGACGGTTCCAAGAAGGAATTCTCGCGCGAGTACTTCGAAAATATTCGCTCGATTGTTCCGCTTGAGAAAATCGACTACATGGTGATCAACCATACCGAGCCAGATCACTCCGGCGCGATCGCCGAATTGTTGAGTTATGCCCCCAATGCGCAGGTGATCGCCTCCGGCGCGGCGGTACCGTTTGTCAAGGCCACCATCAATCGCGAGATGCCGATCACGATGGTCAAAGATGATCATGTCATTGATCTGGGCGGCAAAAAGCTGATCTTCAAAATTACTCCCTACATGCACTGGCCCGATACGATGATGGAATTCTGCCCCGAGAACGGCGTTCTTTTTTCGTGCGACGGTTTCGCCGCGCATCTGTGCACCGATTCGATGTTTGCCAATGAGTCAGACTTTGATTTGCAGTTCGAGTATCAATACTACTTTGATATTATTATGCGGCCGTTTACCGGGTATATCCGCAAGAATCTGCCCAAACTCGACGGATTCGATATCAAGGCGATCGCGCCCTCGCACGGTCCGATCTTCCGCGACAACCCGCGTGTCTGGATCGACAAATACAAACAGTGGTGCGCAGACAAGGCCGAGGGAAAGAATCAAGTCACGATCTTCACCGCCTCCAACTACGGCAACACCCGCAAACTGGGCGAACAAATTTCAGGAGTGCTGCAACAGCACGGGTTTACGGTTGCGCTTGTCGACGCCGAAGTGGTCCGCCCGGAACATGCCAAAGAGCACATGGAATCGAGTGTGGCGGTTTTGTTTGGCACTCCGACATTCAATGGCGACGCGGTCAAACCGATCTGGGATGTGGTCTCGCTGGTCCCGACGGTGTACTGCATCGGCAAGAAAGCGGCGGTCTTTGGATCGTACGGTTGGGGCGGCGAGGGATTGAAGCTGGTGAGCGACCGTCTGACGGGGCTTAAGATGAAAGTCTACCCAGACAATTTCCGCGCGCGCTTGATACCGTCAGATCAGGAAATGAGCGACGTGATCGAATTCGGCAAGAAAGTGGCGGAGTTTATCAAGGGCGAATGACGCTTGCTACTTGCCCGCCACGTCCAATCGGCACCACGCATAGAGCGCGTCGTAGACTTCGAATTGCCGGCTGAGATTTTCGTGGTCGTCGGGAAATCTGATCGAATACCCCGTTGCAATTGCCTCAAGGCCGGCTGCAATCGAGTCGTTCTGTAATCGATCGG
>CAYVWS010000072.1:0-12557 GCA_964455535.1 uncultured Ignavibacteriales bacterium
GCGATGATCAATCCCGCCCGCCACTCGCTGTGGACTCCCGTAATTCGCGGGCGCAACCAGCGCCTGAACTTCGATCAACAGCGGGCGATTCCCCTCGCAGATTGCAGTCACCACCGCGCCCACGCGCGATCCGGTCGTATCGCCGCTTAAGAAAAACGACGACGGATTGGACACTTCAGTCAACCCCTGCGCTCCCATTTCGAAAAGCCCGATCTCGTCTACCGAGCCGAATCTGTTCTTGGTGGCGCGAAGAAGCCGATACAAGTGCGACGAGTCACCCTCGAAATAGATGACCGTATCAACCATATGCTCGAGCACTTTCGGCCCCGCGACCAATCCTTCTTTGGTCACATGGCCAACCATGATCAAGGCGCAGCTCCCTTCTTTAGAGAGTCGAATCAACTGCTGGGCTGCCTCGCGTACCTGTGCGACTGTACCTGGCGGCGAATCGAATTGCGAACTCGATACCGTCTGAATCGAATCGATCAGCACCACGGCGGGATTGGAACTCTGAATCACGCCGGAGATTTCTTCAATGTCGGTAGCATTCAATACCGTAATACCCGTGCCGGCGACGCCAAGCCGTTGCGCACGCATCTTGATCTGCGGGAGCGACTCTTCGCCGGTGACATATAGCACGCCGAGATTCCGCTTAGAATACGCCTCCGCCGCCTGAAGCAAAAGTGTCGACTTGCCGATCCCCGGATCGCCGCCCAGTAAGACGGTCATCCCCGGTAGAAGTCGTCCGCCCAACACGCGATCAAATTCGCCGATTCCGGAAAAGAACCCTTGAGCGGGCTTCTCTGAAATCTCCGAGAGCTTGACCTGCTCGCTTCGCGTTGTCGAAGCCCTCCCCTTGGCTTTGGCGGGCACACGTTCTTCGACCAGCGCATTCCACGCGCCGCATTCACGGCACTGTCCCTGCCAGCGCGGATGTTCCGCGCCGCACTGCGAGCAGAAATACGCTGTCTTGGTTTTCTTTCCTGTAATCATACCGTGCGCGTAAGCGGTCCCTCGGATTTGCCTTCTATGAACTGTCGAACTAATGGGTCGGCGGTTGACTGTATCTGCTGCGGGGTACCGTCGAATACGATGCGTCCGCGAAAGAGCATCACGATTCTATGTGCGATTCGAAAAGCCGACGCCATATCGTGCGTGACGGCAATCGAGGTCGCGTTTATCTTTGTATTGAGCGTGACGATCAGCTCGTTAATTGAGTCGGCCGTGACCGGATCAAGTCCAGTTGTTGGTTCGTCGTAGAGGATCACTTCTGGTTTGCCAGCTATCGCGCGGGCGAGCCCCACTCGCTTCCGCATACCACCCGATAGCTCCGCCGGATACTTTTCTTCCGACCCCTCAAGCCCGACTAGTGACAAACTCTCAGCGACTATCGGAGCAATCTCGCTATCAGACATCCGGCGCGACTCTTTGAGTCCGAGCGCCACGTTATCGCCGACCGTCAACGAGTCCAGCAGCGCCGCCGACTGAAAGACCATGCCGATGCGCTGGCGGAGCGTCTTGAGTTCATCGCGACGAAGCTCGGCAATGTCGGTGCCGTCGAAAATCACTCTCCCCTCATCCGGCTCGAGCAGACGAGTGAGATGTCGGAGGAAGACCGATTTGCCGGTACCCGATTGTCCGATTATGACCAGTGATTCGCCGCGCTCGACATGTAGACTCACGCCGTCGAGCACGGTGTGCGATCCGAATCGTTTAGTCAGTCCTTCTGTCTGGATGATTGGCATACCTGTTTCAAATCCGGAACAAGATCATCGCAAATAGGAAATTTGATATCAGAATCAGCACCGACGCAATCACAACTGCAACAGTAGTCGATCTGCCCACTCCTGCCGCCCCGCCCCAGGTATAGTACCCTTCGTAACACCCCACCAGGCCAATCAGCAGCCCGAACACGCCGGCTTTGATCATACCGTTCACGAAATCCATAATCTGAAACGACGAGCGGTATCCGTTGAGAAAGGTCTCCGATGAAATGTCGACTCCGAAAGTCGAGACTGCCAGCGCACCCATCACCGCCACGAAATTGGCGAAAATCACCAGCATCGGGACCATCAGGATGCAGGCGAGCATTCGAGGCATCACCAGATATCGAATTGGATCAATGCCCAGCGACTCGACCGCATCGATTTGCTCGGTCACTCGCATCGTGCCGAGTTCGGCTGCAATCCCAGCCCCTACCCGTCCTGCAAACACGAGCGCCGAAAGCACCGGGGCGAGTTCAATTACTACCGCTTTGCCAACGGCGCTACCAAGCAAACGCAAAGGTGCGCCGATGAATTTGAATTGATACGCTGCCTGCCAGGCCGACACGGCCCCGACAAAAATCGAAATAACAATAATCAGCGGCAGTGATTTGACACCTATCGCATACAACTGTTCAAAGATGATATGACCGGAGCGCGGGATTTCTTTGAGCGATCCGACAAACCGTCCCAGCATGATCGCCATGCCGCCGGCCCGATTGATGAGATTGATTCCGCGACGGCCGACTGCCTCGACCGGATAGTCCATCGGCTCCATAAGTTACAGCATCGGCCCGTCGTAATCGCTGACCGGCGCCACACCCGGCGGCAACTCGCGGTGTATCGTTTCGAGATTTCCGAAACGCGCGAATTCTTTGCGGAACGAGAGTTGTACCGATCCAGTCGGACCGTTGCGCTGCTTGGCGACAATGATCTCGGCGCGTCCGGCAACCTCTCGGTATTTGGGATCGTCACGATCCAAATGTGACAGATACATCTCAGGTCGATAGACGAATAGAACCAAGTCAGCATCCTGTTCGATCGCACCTGATTCGCGAAGGTCGGAAAGTTGAGGGCGCTTGTCGCCGCCGCGCTGTTCGACTTGACGCGATAACTGGGAGATAGCAATCACAGGAACATTCAGTTCTTTAGCCAGCGCCTTCATGCCGCGTGAGATCATCGAGATTTCCTGCTGACGGTTCTCCGAAAATCCGGATTGGTGCATGAGCTGAATATAGTCGACCACGATCAGACCGAGGTCGTGCTGGGCTTTGAGCCGACGAGCTTTGGCACGCATTTCAAGTGTCGACAACGACGCCGAATCATCAATGAAAATCGGCGCGGGCGAGAGCATATTTCCGGCGATAGTAAGCTTGGGCCACTCGCGTTCAGAGAGTGTACCCGAACGAAGTTTGTGCTGATTGATTTCAGCCCGTCCGCACAGCATACGAAAGACCAACTGCTCTTTGGACATTTCCACCGAGAATATGCCCACCGCGCGTTTGAGTTCGGTCGCAACATACTCCGCCATATTCATGGCGAGCGCGGTTTTTCCCATCGAAGGACGTCCCGCCACGACAATCAGATCACCCGGATGAAGCCCAAGCGTCATGCTGTCGAGTTCGGTAAATCCAGTCCGGGTACCCGACATGAAATGCTCGTCGCCCATGTGCTCAAGTGTGTCGGCGATGAGTCCCTTGATCGGAACAAAGCCCTTGCGGATACGGCGCTCAGAAATATCAAATATTGACCGCTCGGCTTCGTCCAGCAGAGTGTCGACATTCTGATCATACGTTTCGCAGCTGCGAATGATCTCAGTCGACGTTGTGATCAGATTTCGCATGAGCGAGGTTTCGAGCACAATCGACGCGTACCTCGCGACATTCGCCGACGACACGACATCTTCAGCCAATTCAACTAAGTAAACTCGCCCACCGCTTTGTTCCAGCGTCTGCATGCGGAGCATTTCGTTGGCGACGGTAGTGATATCGCACGGTTCCCCGCGTTCATAGAGCGTGACCATGGCATGGAAGATCGAGCGGTGGCGCGGGACGTAGAAGTGGCGATCATCATCGACGACATCGACAACCGCGTTAATCGCCTCGGCATCTTTCAAAACAGCGCCGAGTAATGACCGCTCGGCATCAGTCGAATGCGGCGGTTCAAGTTTCGCGCTGGCCTTGTCGGTCTGTGTCTTATAATTCATCGCCATAGAATTGATATTCGGAATTAGAGTGAGTCGTAACGCGCCCGAAGCGCTTTCATGTCTTCCCAGGTATCTTTCTTGTACCCGGGGAATCGCAGCAGTGCCGCAGGATGATACGTCACCATCACCGGCACCCCCGCATATTCGTGCCACTGTCCGCGCATCTTGCCAAGCGGCGTGGTGGTCTCAAAAAGTGCCTGCGCGGCGATTCGACCCAGTAGGCAAATCAACTTCGGCTGTACGATTCGGATTTGCTCGTTGAGATACGGCCGGCACTTGACCACTTCGTCCGGCAACGGATCACGATTGTTCGGCGGACGGCACTTGAGAATATTCGCGATATAGATATCCTGCCGCGTGAAATTGATCGCCGCCATAATTTTGTCAAGCAGTTGACCGGCCCGACCGACAAACGGCTCGCCCAGGCGGTCCTCGTCGGCTCCGGGGGCCTCGCCGATAAACATCAATTTGGCGTTCGGATTTCCCACACCATAGACAAACTTGTTGCGCGTCTTGCCGAGTGGACAGAGAAGACAGTTACAAATCGCCGCGCGATGTTCTTCTACCGAACCATATTGTGCCGCCGCAAACTCCATGCTCGGCGCGCTTGTCATGATCGATGCTGATGGAGCTTGAGCGACTCCAACTATCGAAGGCGTCTGGGAGACCGAGGCGGAGACAGAAACCGTCCGACGCTTCTTACTTATCAGCACCTCGCGTGTGCCAAGCTCAATTTGCGATTTGAGCGCCTGTTTGACGAGACCGTCTATTCTGTTAGATTTCGGTTTCATAGTGTATGCTTCGCGTGTGACGCGAAGTTACAGCATTGACGCAACGATATCAAGAATACGAAGGGAGATTTCTGATTTGCTGGCCAATTGCAGATACAGCGGCTTGAGTTTTCCACCGCGAATGAGGATAACTCTGTTGGTATCGTGTGAAAAACCCTCGCCCACTCGGGTAGGGTTATTCAGCACAATCATATCAAGCTTCTTTTCGGTCAGTTTGCGACGGGCGTTGGCGACCTCGTTGTCGGTCTCAAGTGCGAAGCCGATTACCCGCTGATTTTTTCGACGCACCCTTGACACTTCTTTGAGAATGTCAACAGTCGGCTTCAGCTTCAATTCGAGGTTGGCATCCGCCTTCTTGATTTTTGACTTTTGAGGTTTTGCCGGTGTGAAATCAGCCGGCGCAGCCGCCATAATCAAGCAGTCTGCCTTGCCGAAATGTTTCAGTACGGCCCGGGCCATTTGGTCGGTTGTCTCGACATTGACGATCGTCGCACCGCCGGGCGGATTCAAATCTGTCGGGCCGGATACGAGCGTAACTTCGGCGCCCAAATCAATCGCCGCCTGAGCAAGCGCGTATCCCATTTTACCCGATGACCGATTGGAGATGTACCTGACTGGGTCGATTGCTTCGCGGCAGGGTCCGGCCGTAACGAGAAAGCGCTTACCGTCTAAGACTTTTTTTTTTGACCTCTTCGCGAAGAAGGCGTCGATCGCCGCAAAGATCTCCTCGGGTTCGGACATCCGCCCGACACCCCAATCCTCGCAGGCCATTTCTCCCTGTGCCGGTCCAATACTCGAAAATCCGAGTTCTTTGGTGAGATAGCCGAAATTGCGCTGTGTGACTTTGTTGCGCCACATGTTGGGATTCATGGCAGGAGCGATAAGAATCGGCTTGGTAGTGGCGCAAATGATAGTGGTCAGCAGATCATCGCTGACTCCGCTTGCAACTTTCCCAAGAAAATTCGCCGTAGCCGGAGCGATCACAAATAGATCAGGCCAGCTGGCCAGGTCGATATGGCGTGTCGCGATGTATTGCGCTTCGGGAAACATCTGCCACTCGACCGGATGATTGGAGACCGTTTCAAGCGTAAGCGGCGTGATAAACTTGGTAGCCGATTCGGTCATCAGCACATGAACTTCGGCCTTTTGTTTGGTTAAAAGTCGGACCAGATTGGGGACTTTGTAGCAGGCGATCCCGCCGGTCAGGCCGACTGTGATCTTCTTCCCGGCCAGTGACATCTTAGTTCACCAGATCGGCCGAAGAATCGGAATAGAACTGTTCGGGGAATTCGGACTCTATCGCCTGAGAGATCGATTCGAGCTGATCGACATCGACCGGCATCGAGCCTAGGAATTCGACGCGATCCAACAACTCTTCCAGAGTCTGACCGTCGATTTCGCCGGAGTGCATCCGGGCCATCAAGCTGGTGTAGGCCTTGTTGGTAAAACGCGCCCGCTCAGCGGGAGTAAGAATTCGATTCCAGGGATTGATAGTAGTCAGGTCGGCCAACACGACCCCGTGAGAGCCGGTTACATTGTCGAGCATCCAGCTGTACGCCGACGAAATTTCGTCCTCGGAGTACCCCAGACTTCGCAAGTCGCCTGAAAGTTCGGAAAATGACGACGGTTCGGCAACCGTCGAGCGGAGATTGTCCATGAGGTAGAAAACGATTTCCCAGATTCGGCTGTCCAACCAACGCTCCTTCCGCGTTCTAACTATGACAAAGTATACCCTGCCCCACCCCTTCATGCCAGCAAAAAACCGGCGGCGCTATCACTTCTTCTCGGACCAATCCGGCAGGGTGATTGTGGGAGCAGGCAAGTTATTGGCGGCGGTGAAGATAACTTCGACATTGATCGTCTCGGCCAATTTCAGAAACAACGCCTTCGGACGGGATATCCCGAAATCGTCGAGCTTGATGGCGAACCGGGCCCTAACCCCCAGCGACTCTGACTTGTCGGTTGTCACCTTACGAACCGACGTCGCCACCGTGATGGGCCGCCATACGCCGTGAATATAGAACTTTCCCGAGGCAGTGAGTTCGTAGGTCGAGTCGGACTTGAATTCCGCAGGCAGATCTGCGATCGACGCGATTTCAAAAAAGGCGAACGGAAATTTGTCGGTTTCAAGATGCCGGGTTCGCATGTGTTCGTCGCGCAGATCGATTCCGGTCTTGAGCGTCCGGAGATCGACCTGGAACATGCCCTTCGTGTTGCCGACCGCTCCGGCAGGGTTGAGGTCAATCGATCCGACGATGTTATTTGTAATACCTTCAACAAATTCAAGCTTCGCCGATGACTGAAAATGAACGGTATCGGTGGCAGCGTTCGATGCCACGACGTACCTTTCTGATTTGGCCACGCCGGCAAGCAACACGGTTGCAGCGGCAATGAAGTTCATGATATTGTTGTTCATCAATTGTCTTTCGCTCCCTGATCAATCCACATTCGTAAAGTATCGATGAATTCGGGCGACAAATACGGTCCCCCGAAGGGCATCCGGTCGCCAAACGACGGCGCCGCCATCAGTTTCTTAACTATGTTCGAATTCGCTCCGTTGCCTGCCAGCACATTTGGCCCGTGGTCGCCGGTTGTTTTTAGCGAATCTACGGTCGTGACGTAGAAATTCCCGGAGCCGCCGTGGCAAGTTGAGCAATAGGTATTGAGGGTTGGATAAATCGACGATTGATAGCTGATTTCCGGTCCCACCGACGGCGGGTTCGGATCGGGGCCGTTCCCCATATCGGCACACGATGCCAGCACGACTACACCGCTCATAGCCACGAAAATGGAAGATAGCTTCACAGCTCGTTCCGTCCCTTAGTATCCCACCTGGAGCTGCACGAAGAAATCGTCGGTCTCGCCGTTGAAGGCCGGCTTGTAGTGCGAGATCGACGGTCTGATCTTCACATATGGCACCGGATAAAAATCTATCGAAAAGCGCGTGAACCGTTCGAATCCGCTGGTATAGCGTCGATCCGGATCGAAGTAATTATACTCGCCGGTCACGTACAGCCCCCAGACAATCCTCGCTGTCCCGGCAAAGTAGTAGGCGGCGGAATCGTTGCCCTTGCCGATCAAATCATACTCGCTCGACACTGTGAACCGGTCCCAATTCAGCGCACCGAAGATCGCTTTAGCCCTCGGATATGCGCCGACCAAACCACGGACTTCATCCGGGTGCTGGTATGACGCCCCGATCAAATACCCAATCGGACTTACATATCCGGTACGGAAGACGTGGAAGCCGTACATGTTTCTTCCATCCTGATTAAACGCCTCCATCGTCAGATTTACGTCTTTCCACTCAGTGCCCATCGACAACCCGTCCAGATACGAATTGTACGAGTGACCGGTTTTAACGCGGGTATACGAATTGTGATCGTCCTGGCGAAGACCGAACGCCGGATAGAATGTCCCCGCCTTTACCCAATATTTGGTGTCCTTGAATGAGAAGAGAGCATACTGCTCGGACACCTGCATCGCGCCCGATCCGATCGGACCGACTCGGAAGTGGTAGTCAAAGTGCTTGAACGGCGAGAAAGTGAGATACAGGTCTGACTGCATCCTTATGATTCGTGGATCATCGAGCACCAGCCAGCGCGAGTCGAACCCGACTAGCAGCGACTGGCTCAGCCGAGGCGATGAATAATGGGAGGCCAGCAGTTTTTTCGTCGGCGGAATGCACAACTCCTGAAACGCCACCGCATGATTGCCAAATTCATTGCGTGCCCCTCCCCCGTTGGGATTGATATGGCACTGCTTGCACGCCACGGCGTGCTCGGCCGATAATCGCGGCAACGCCGATAATGTGGCGGCGGAGATGATCAGCGCCAGCACTGCCGCGGGAACCCACAGCAAGATTGTGTGATAGGATTGGCGATGTCGCATGTTACTCCTGAAATGACAAATGTGGCCTTCCGGTTCCAGACAATGGAACCGGAATGTGACAAAAAAACAATTTTCGATGTCCGGCCAAACCGAATCGATTCGGCGTCAATGCTTGAAATGCCGTATCCCCGTGAAGACCATCGCCGCGCCGGCTCTGTCCGCCGCCGCGATTGCCTCTTCGTCGCCTTTGGAACCGCCCGGCTGAATGAACGCGGTCACACCGGCCGCTGTCGCAACTTCTACGCCGTCCGGCATCGGGAAAAATGCATCCGAGGCAACTACCGCGCCTTTGGCGCGATTCCCCGCTCGTTTGACAGCCATAAATGCCGAGTCGACCCGCGAAGTCTGGCCCATGCCGATTCCGACAGTCGCGCTCCCTTTGGCGATGACAATTGCGTTCGACTTGGTGTGTTTGACCACCTTCCACGCAAACAGCAAAGATTGAATCTCTGCTGGAGATGGCGCACGCTTGCTAACCACCTTCAAATCTGACAACGACACATTCCCCCGGTCCTCTGTTTGCACCAGCATGCCGCCGCGAATCGGACGCAACTGAAGTTGTTCCGGCAGCGGCCGTTTGGTAATAGCCGGCAACGCCAGCAGACGACGGGCTTTTTTCTTCTTCAGCAATTCGAGCGACTCAGGCGAATACGACGGCGCCAGCACACACTCGACAAATTCTGTTTCGTGCAGCAAGCGAGCAGCATCGATTTCCACCGGTCGATTCAGACCGATGATCGACCCGAAGGCCGAAAGCGGATCGCTGTCGTAGGCCTGTCTATAGGCCTCGGCGATTTTGTCGGCGCTGGCCGCGCCGCACGGATTGGTGTGCTTGAGCACACACGAGAACGGCTCGTCAAATTCAAGCAGTAAATCGAGACAGGCCTCAAGGTCGTTGTAGTTGTTATACGAAAGCTCTTTGCCGCTCAGAATTTCGGCATCCACCAAACTCGCCAACCCCTTGTGTTCGCGGCCATAAACGGCTCCGTGCTGATGGGGATTTTCGCCGTATCGGAGGCGCGCTTTCAGAGTCGTGTTGATCGTGATATTGCCGGGGAATAGTTCATCCACGGCCGGCTTGCCCGACGCAAAATATCCGGCGATGGCGCTGTCGTACTCGGCCGTCAGCGCATACACTTTACCCGCACAGCGACGCCGAAATTCGGGGGTCGTCTTCCCGGAATGGGCCGTCATCTGTTCGATGAGTTCTCCGTAGTCACCTGGATCGACAACCACAGTGACGCTTTCGAAATTTTTTGCTCCGGCCCGCAGCAGCGACGGTCCTCCGATATCGATATTCTCGATGATCTCATGCTCGTCGACTTCGGACTTCCGAAGGGTCTCGCGGAACGGATAGAGATTCACGACGATCAAATCAATCGGCTTACTGTCGAGCTGCTCCAGCTGCTCAACGTCCGTGGAATTGCCGCGGCGAAACAGAATGCCGCCATGAATCTTTGGATGTAGTGTCTTGACCCGCCCCTCCATTACTTCGGGCGATCCGGTAAAAGTCGAAACCGACACGACATGCAATCCCGCATCGCGAAGCGCTTTTTGTGTTCCACCCGTCGAAATGATTTCGACACCCATCTTCGCCAGCGCCTGACCGAGTTCGACAATTCCTGTCTTGTCGGACACCGAAATCAGCGCCCGTTTTATCTTGGTGCTTGCGCTCACGTTATCCTCTCCCTGTCAACAAACGCATCGCTTCGGCATAGCGCTTTGCCGATGCATTGACAACATCGTCGGGCAATGTCGGCGCCGGCGGCTTCTTGTTCCATCCGGTCGATTCAAGCCAATCACGTATCGGCTGTTTATCGAACGACGGTTGGCTCTTGCCGACTTTGTATTCATTTACCGGCCAAAACCGGCTTGAGTCGGGCGATAGCACTTCGTCGATCAAAATGAACTTTCCATTCTTGTACCCGAACTCAAACTTGGTGTCGGCGATGATGATCCCCTTGGTCAGCGCATAGTCGGCCGCCTTTTTGTAGACGGCGAGCGATTTGGTTCGGCAGAGTTCGGCCGACTCCTTGCCGATAATAGCCGCCATTTGCTCAAACGAAATATTCTCGTCGTGACCATCATCGTTCTTCGACGACGGTGTAAACAATGTCTGTGGCAGCTTTTCCGACTCCTGCAATGTTGCCGGGAAATCAAATCCGTGCACATTGTTCGATCCGGCTTTGCGTGCCGCCAACAGCTCTTTCCACATTGAGCCGGAAATATACCCGCGCACAATGCACTCGGCATCAATCCGGTCGGCCTTGACCACAATCATCGATCGCCCTTCAAGTTGGTCGCGGTAGGCGCGCAGGGGCGCCGGGTACTCGTCGACCTCGGCAGTCACCAGATGATTGGCGACGACGTCTGATAGAAACTCAAACCAAAACAACGACATCTGGGTTAGCACCCGGCCTTTGCCGGGGATGCCGTTGGGCATGACGACATCGAAGGCCGAAATCCGATCGCTGGCGATAAACAAAAGTGTATCGCCAAGATCGTAGATGTCGCGAACTTTCCCCCGACGAATCAGCGGGTACTCTTTGATATTAGTTGTCAGCACTACATCAGACATGGTGTATCTCGTACTTTCCCTGTATTAATTTTTCTAACGCCAAGGGATACAATTCGTGCTCCTGTTCAAGCACACGTTCCGCCAGCGAATCGGCGGTATCGTGTTCCAAAACCGGCACACGCGCTTGCTCCAATATTTTTCCGTGATCATAAATTTCATCGACTAAATGAACAGTCGCCCCCGATTCTGTCTCATGTGCGGCAAGAACCGCTTCGTGAACAAAGTGCCCATACATCCCCTTGCCGCCGTACTTTGGCAATAGCGCCGGATGAATATTCACAACCTTGCCGGGGAATGCCCGCAGCACCAGCGACGGAACCATCTTCAAGTATCCCGCCAAAGCAACAAACTCGGTCTTGGCCTCGAGTAGACGCGCAAGCAGCGCTTCGTTTGCCTGAAGCGGAGTTGGGAATGACTTCGGAGTGTGAACATAACTTGGAATGCCTGCGGTCTTCGCCCGCTCCAGCGCGAATGCTTCCGGATTGTTGGAAACTACCAGCACAATCGCCGCCGATAACTTGCCGTCCTTGGTGGCATCAATAAGCGACTGCAGTCCTGTCCCGCGCCCCGAAACGAATACTGCTATTCTCGCACGCTTTGACATCTATGCGTCCAATTTCTCTTTGAGCAGTTTGTTGACCACTTCAGGATTGGCTTGTCCCTTGGTCGCACGCATCACCTGACCGACAAAAAATCCAAACGCATTGGTCTTGCCGGATTTGTATTGCGCGACACTGTCTTTGTTTGCGGCGAAAACCTCGTCGATGACTTTTGCAATCGCGGCGTCGTCAGAAATCTGAACCAAGCCCTTCTCTTTGACAATCTCATCGGCCGACCTGAACGACTTGGTCATTTCGTCGAACACAATCTTGGCCATCTTGCCGGACAATTCGCCTGTTTCGATCTTCTTGATAATATCGCCGAGCATCTTCGGTCTGATCTTGTATGTCGAAATGTCTTCGCCAACCGCATTGATTTCTCCCAGCAGCTCTGTCTGCACCCAGTTCGAGGCCGCCCTGGCGTCGCCCGAATACTTCGCGACTTCTTCATAATAGTCGGCTAAGTCACGCGTTGCGGTCAGCACTGCTGCGTCGTAATCACGAATTCCATACTCCGTTACAAATCGAGCCGCTCGTTGATCGGCGAGTTCAGGCAGTTTTGTCTTGACCTCATCCATCCACTCATGCGAGACAACCAGATTCACCAGATCCGGTTCCGGGAAATACCGATAATCGTGCGATTCTTCTTTGGAGCGCATCATCTCGGCTACGCCCCGTTTGTCGTCCCACAGCAGTGTCGCCTGCGTCACCGATCCGCCCGACCTGATC
>CAYVWS010000073.1:0-12373 GCA_964455535.1 uncultured Ignavibacteriales bacterium
GTGCGCGGCAGACGCCTTCGTCTGCCCGCTCTGGAATCTGAATTGGCAGAACCACTTCGCTTCGCTCGGGTTCAGCCCTACAAGACGTGGCGGACGAGGACGGCCGCCACGCACAGGTCAACCTCGGAGGCTTCGACCTACTTGAAGTTTAGTTCAACAATCTTCGCTTGCACCCTCACCACCCCCTCCTTCTCCAACCCCTTCGCCGCCTTTTGCACATCCTCCATCGTTCGCCCCAGCTTCTTCGCCACGCTCGCCAAGCTCACTCGCTTCTTAGTCGTCAACTGGCGGATAATCTCCCCGCGTATCTGGCGCAGTGAACCCTCGAACTTCGATTGGCGTGAGAGCGGTTTGACTCCCGATTTCCGCGCCGTCATGTGTGTCGCGCCGTAATCCATCAGCGCATTATGCCAATCCCGCGACCGGCGCTGAGGTAGCACGTGTAGCGCTATCGATTCAAGTTCTCTCGCTGAAATCGAGTGCGGCAAATCCAATTCGGCGATCAATACTCGTCTGATATTAGTATCAATCGTCACCAGTGGTTTGTTGAAGGCGAAAATCAAAATCGCGCGCGACGTGTACGGCCCAATTCCCGGCAGGGCACTCAGTGCCGCTTGATCTTGAGGCATCGCCCCGTCGTATCGCTCTACAATCTCCTTTGCCATCCGTCCCAGATACAACGCGCGACGGTTATACCCGAGCCCGCTCCACATTGTCAGCAGTTCGCGATTAGTCGCTTTGGCCAGCGTTTTCCAATCGGGCCATTTCTTCGTCCACGCCAGATATTTCGGCACCACCCTATCAACTTGCGTTTGTTGCAGCATGATTTCCGCCACCGCGATCTTGTACGAATCAGTCGTCCTACGAAACGGCAGATCGCGCCCGTGTGTCTTGTAATAACTTAGGATCTTCCTGCGAAATCGGCGAATCAAATTAGGGGAGAAGCGTGGCATGCGTTAAGTATATGACATGTTAGTTGTGGCGTCACGTACCCCAGCGTGACGCGTTTGTCTGAAAATTGGCGGGTTCAAAGACGAACCCGCCCTACAGGTGTCTTTGTAGGGACGGTCCCTCTTGGGACCGGCCATCATAGCGCCCCGGTAACCCAACCTTTAAGTTGGGCTCTTGATTGGAACCGTACGTTCAGTATCTTTGATTATGTCCATGACCGCCGCACCACTCCAACTCTCCAAACCCGCCCTGCAACGCTACCTGTGGGCGCTTGGAATTTTCTATCTCGCGGTTGTCGTCTATCTTGTTCTCGAAAAAGGCCCGCGGCTGTGGGGGCCGGCGATCGGACTTCCGCTGATTCTCGCCGTAGTCACAAGCCCGCGCCTGGCCGTTTATCAATTTCTCTTTTGTCTGTTCATCGATCTGCCGCTCATTGAATCACCGGCGATCTACCTGATCGATATCAGCGCCGGTCTGCTCGTTCTGTCCGCGATCTTCGACATCCTGCTCAATCCCGGCGAGCGCGGAACTAAAATGCCGCTGACTCTGAACTACATTGTCATTCTTGCCGCACTCTGTCTGGCGGCATTTTTCAGTGTCGAGCCCGGTTCGGCAATCTTTCCCATCGCCCGTGTTCTTTTTCTGATGGCCGTCTTCCTTTCTTTAGTTCGACTTTCGAGCGTCGTCACTTTCGCCGAGTCGCTCAAAGTGTTCTTGTCGCTCATGGCGATCCACGCTGTTTTCGCAGCGGTACCGTCGATTGCCAGCGGCGGACGCATCCGGTCGTTCGGCTTGGCCGGAACCGCCTTCGACGATCTGGCGATGCTCTTAGCCCCCTGCGGATTGTCGCTCTACCTGTGGTCCAATGGACGCACGAGAAAATGGTATCTCATTGGCACTCTGGTCATTATTGCAGGGTTGATCGGAACCCAAAGTCGTTTCACAATTCTGATCTGCGGCGTGCTCTGTGTGTTTGTGGTGATCGCATCGATGATTCACGCCCGCCGCTTGAGACGTCAAAGTCTGCATCCACCTCAAGTTGGCGCTCGTTCCGGTCTGCTGTTGCTCTGGCTGGCGGCGCTGTTTGTCGTCGCGATTATTTTCGTCCCCTCGATTCTGGAACGGGCACTGGCAAGATTCGATGCCGCCGCCACAACGACACCGGGCGGCACAATCCTGCTGAGGATGACTCTCTGGAAAGCCGCGATCAAAGTCTTTTTGGATCATCCGCTGACGGGAATCGGCCCCGGCGTATTTCGCTACGTGGATCAATACTACGGTTCGCTCTGGTTCGGCCCGACCTATCCATTCGTCCGCGGCCTTTCGGCGCACAATCTTTTCCTGCACTATCTGGCCGAGACAGGAATCATCGGCGTACTTGCCATGCTTTCGCTTTTCTTCAATCAATTCCGCCATGCCTATGGTATCTGGCGGCATTGCCTCGATCCGGAAAAGTCTTCATATCACACTGCGCTCGCCGTTGTCTCATTCGGAATTTTCGTCACTGCCTTTATGGAGGGCGCCTGGATGTGGAGCGCGACCGGCTTCGCGGCATCGTATTTCATCGCCATGATCGCCCGCGAGTATCTGAATCACCCACCCCGCAGCGGCGGCTATCCTGCCGTGCCGCAAGAATTTGCTTGACGCGTCGCTCGATTCCGGTATCTTGTGAGTGGCAGGATGCCAGTGTGGACCATATCCCCGCTTCCTCACATCTTCATCGCGTATTGCAAAAAACATAGTTCTAAACATACGTCATAACACCAAACCAAGGAGTGTGTCATGAGACGTGTCTTGATGATGTTGGCATTGACGCTGATTGTGATCGGCGCAATGTCGCAAGAAGTGAACTCGTACTATCGACCGATAGTCGAAGGTCAGGAATATGCCAACTCTACCGGCGATCATCCGTGGGGGGGCGACGGCTCAACAGCCGGAGGCGACAGCGTACCGCCGCATCCGACATCACTCGCAGCGCCGGTCACCGGATTTGGACCGGTAGATTTCTTCCTGAAACTCTATTACGCCAAAATGCTCAGGTATGACACCACCAGTCGCACCGGGCGGACCGTCGGAACCAAGTCGACTACGACCACCACGGTGACGACAAACGCGGGGTCGACAACCACGACAACGACGACGACAAATACGACAGGATCAGTAATAACCGGTAACGAGTGAGGTCGAAGAAACTATGCAGAACAGAACATTCGTTCTGGATCGGCTTTCGTCGTCACTGGTCAGACTGATGCAGCCACTCCTTGATCGCAGGGATTTTGCCGAGGCGCTCGACTGCTACACGCAGTTTATCGCCGGCGGCGAAGCGATCGACGGCAGCATGGCTGTCCCGCACCACCTGGCAGCGAAAGCCCATCTGGCACTACAAAATCCCGCAGGCGCATTGAAGTGCGCCCGCCTGGCACAGGCCGCGGCGTCGAAAGACGGCGACTCCACGGTGCTGGCCGAAATTTTCTTAACGCTCGGCTCAGTCCTGCGCGATCTGGGTCAGGTGCGCGAATCACTGCGCGCCTACTCCGACGCCGAGTCGATCTTCCGTCGCAACGATCACACCGAAGGTCGCTGTCGGGCGCTTAATCTTCTGGCAGGCGTCTATTTCAAGCAGACCGACTATCGCCACGCGCTCTCGACTCTTCTGGAAGCGCTTGAAATGGCCCGCGCCATCGGCGACAATGCCAAAATTGCCTACATGATGGGTAACATCGGTCGCATTCAGACCTTTTTGGGTGATCTGTCCGATGCCGAACGCCACCTGAAGACCAACCTTGAGTTATCCGAAGACCTCGGTGATCAGCTCGAAGTTGCCCGCGCGCACTTATCGCTTGGATATGTGCAGATGCAGCGCGGTAACTACGACGAAGCCGACCAGTCGTTCATGGCTGCCCAGTCGTTGCTCGTGGTGTCGGGAAGCCGACGCGATGAAGCGATCTGCCTGTCGTATCAGGGTGAACTGGCTCGTCGACGGGGCGATCTTGCCGACAGCCAGATCCTGCTGGACAAGGCGCTGCACTTGGCCGAAAAAGTCGCGCCGGAGACCACTCTGGTCGGCCGCATTCTGCGTCAGCAGGCCGAAACAATGATCGCGGTAGGGAATTTCCGCATCGCTCAGAAAATGGTTGCCCGCGCCCTGCCCATCATGGGCGGAAACGGTGATCAGGTCACCTGCGGCGCACTGTGGAAACTTCAGGCGGTGCTTGGCGAAATCCAAAAACCGACCGACAGCTCAGCCGCTATTCACAAAGCCCTTGATCTGCTCACCGAAGCCGGAGTGCGCTTTGAATTAGCCGAGGCGCTGCAGACCGCCGGCAGTCTAAAGATATTCAGCGTGCGACAGCGCATGACCTACTTGTTCCGCGCCGAAGAAATATTTGCGCACACCGGATTGCTCGCGCGCTCCAACGAAGTGCAAATAGCGATCGATCTGCTGGATCGCGGAAACCGCGAGCCGGGCGACATCGCCACCGCGAATGCAGTCGATTTCGAATCCGACTACATCTCGTGTTCCCCGGAGGTCCAGCGGATCAAAGAGGAGATGTTGACCTGCGGCAGCCGTTCGGATATGCCGATTCTGCTGACCGGGCCAACCGGTGTCGGCAAGACCGCGCTGGCGACCTACTTCCATCATCGGGTCTTCCCGCGCCGACCCTTCATTGTGGTCAACTGTGCGGCTATCCCAGACACCCTCCTCGAATCGGAGCTGTTCGGGTATGTCGCCGGTGCCTTCACCGGTGCGGATCGTCGAACGATCGGCAAGTTCGAAGCCGCCAATCATGGCGTTATTCTGCTCGATGAAATCGGCGATATGCCGCTGGCCCTGCAGGCCAAGCTGCTGGGTGTCATCGAACGACGAAAGGTCACGCCGCTCGGTTCGGTCGAGGAAATCGATCTGGATGTCCGGCTCATCGCCGCCACCAACCAGTCGCTTCCTGAATTGGTCGCTCAGAATAGATTCCGCAGCGACTTGTACTATCGACTCTCAGGATTGAGTTTCGATATTCCCGCGCTGGCCGACCGCCCCGAGGACATTCCACTTCTGGCCGACTACTACCTGCGCCAATATCAGCTTTTGGCCGAAGGCCAGTCGGCGCCGCCGGAGCTGCTTCGATATCTGATGGCTCAGGAGTGGCCCGGAAATATCCGCGAGCTCGACTTCGCGATTCGCAAAATACGATCAATGGGCAAGTCGATTGAGCATGGCGACCTTCTGACTATGTACCCTGCCATCGTAGCGAATCGACCGGCACCCGCGGTCGGCAATCTGTTTGAACAGGTCGAGGAATTTGAACGCAACCTCTTGGTTCAAACCCTGCGCGCTGTCGGCGGCAACAAATGCCAAGCCGCGCGCATCCTCGGAATCCACGAAGCTACCGTGCGAACGAAAATCAAACGGTACGGGTTGGATCAGAACCTCGATGCTCCCGCCGCCGGGAGCTGTTAGTCTGAATTGTCTCGGAGCATGCCGCACGTGGTGTGCGGCGTGCGACCGGGAATCGTTGATTGATACGAAGTCTCGTATTCTCCTTGGTTACGGTAAGCGTTTGTAATTCAGACGCTTACCGTTTTCTTTGAGCTGTAGCTCGTATGTTCATACGACTCTACATCCGCACAGCAGCCACTCGACCGACTGTGCGACCAATCTGTAACAGTTTATAGAATAACAAGTTAGACATCTTCGTACGGCACCTCTCCGGCGTCCGGCACACCGGTTGCAATACAATATCTCGTCATTTTTCTCCACAGCGCATCATCCAGCGCTTGGTAGGTCCTCTTTTCTTTGGTACGGAGCCGCTCGCACGAGAGGGGAGTGCGGGCGGCTCTTGTTTGTATAACGCACACACCCGCTTGATTTTATGCTTTTCCCCGTGCCGCACTTTTCAGTATGTTTCGCCCCGATGAGTGTGCTTTCGCTTGGACTTATTGAAACGCGCGGCCTGGTTGCGGCGATCGAAGCCGCCGATGCAGCCGCCAAAGCAGCCAATGTCACCTTGTTGTCCGCTGAACTCTTGGGCGGTGGCATCGTCACACTCCGATTGCAGGGTGATCTGGGAGCAGTGCAGGCCGCAGTCGAAGCGGGAGCACAGGCCGCAAAACGCATCGGTGAAGTAGTTGCTGTGCGAGTTATTCCTCGACCGGTCGGCGAACTTTCTGCGTTATCAGTGGGAAATAGATCACTAACAACATCGCGCAAGCACACCGCTGTTCTCGATCCGCACTCGCACGACACACGCGAAATGCCAACCGCACCGCCGGCCCCGGCAGCCAATCCAGCGCCGCGACCAACACCGCCAAAACCAAAACCTCAAGTCGCGAGCAATTCGCCGAAACCAAAACCCGCTTCTGCGCCGCGAGTAGAACCGCCGCCGCAAGCGCCAGCCCCCGCGACAGTACATCACACACCGGCGACCGTTTCATCGCGACCGCGATTAGACTTTGCCGAACTCGAAGCGATGTCGGTGGTGCGATTGCGGCAGTTTGCCCGCTCGGTCAAAAATCTCGGCATTCAGGGGCGGCAGATTTCGATGGCGAACAAAACGCAATTGCTCGACGCCATTCGTCAGGCCACCCAACCATAACCTCACCAGAGCAAAATGAAATCAATCGAAAATTCCGTCGTTGTCATCACCGGCGCATCCCGCGGCATCGGCGCCGCGCTTGCCCGTCGCTTTACCGAAGAAGGCACCAAGCTCGTTCTGTGCTCGCGTAAGAAAGCCGATGTCGAAAAAGTCGCGCGATCGCTTAAGGCAAATTCCCGCGACATTCTCACTCTCGCCGCCGATGTTGCTACCGGCTCCGGCGTCAAAAAGCTGGTCGCTGCCGCCTACAAGAAATTCGGCCGCGTTGATGTGTTCATCAACAATGCCGGAGTCTGGCATAACAGAGCGCTTCTAAAAGAAACCGAAGCCGATTTCGACTGGATGATGAATACCAATCTGAAATCGGTCTTCTGTTCGATGCGCGAAGTAATCCCTCGCATGAAAAAGCAGGGGGGAGGACTGATTATCAATATCTCGTCCGGCGCGGGGCGAGTCCCATTTCCGCACCTGTCGATCTACTGTGCCTCCAAAGCCGCACTCAACATGTTAAGCGCGGTCGCGTCGCTTGAGCATCGCAATGACAATGTGAAAATCTGCGTGCTCTCGCCCGGCCCGACCGAAACCGACCCGCGCAAATTCTCGCCTCAGCCCAAGACAAAAGTCACCGCCCGCCAAGTCGCCGATATGGCGGTCGCGATTGCCATGCAGGATCACGCTGCCTATAGCTGGCATATCGATGTCCGTCCGCTTCAAACTACTACCCAGGTTCCGTTTGTCTGATCTACCAAGAATTGCAGCGATTTAAATTGAAACGGGATCGGCAGTGTGCCGATCCCGCTTTTTTGGCGCTTATGCGGTGTCTGATAATTTAGAAATCGATGTCAACTTGCAATGTTGCGGTGCCTGGCAGCGCATCATTGTTGTAGATGTCATACCCGGCGATAAGCGCCACATTGGACGCAAACTTCCACGACGCACCAACGTTAAGGGAACCGTACGCGCTCTTTGTTCCCATGTAGTCAACACACAACCAGAGCTTGTCGGAAATTTCGCTCATCGTACGTTCCCAGGCCAAGAGCAGTCCCGAATTATCCTTTTCGCCTTTGTCGTCAAATAAGAGCGTGTCATTCCCGGAAAAATACCCTACCGAAATCCGCCCGAGCGACAAACTGTCAATCGTAATCGTCCACGCCGCCTTGGCGTAGATCACGTTGTAATCGGTCAGATCGGACTTGAGGCCGACATCGTAAATGCCGACCGCCAGCGCCGGCGACCAGGGCGCCAGCGACTTTTCCGGTGTGCCGATCTTGGCATTCAGATAGATCGGATAGTCATCAAGAAATCCCAGACCCGACTTGTGATCGAATCCGATTTCGGCATTGAGATATTTCCCCGGAAGTATTCCCGCTGTCAGCCCGACATTGGTGACGGTCGACCAGCGGTTTCCGGCGTCGTCATATTCAACCGGCATGTACAAATCATAGGTGATATGAAAGACTTTGAACGGCTGAATATCGGTTGACGGCGCCCAGACATGCGTCGAGGCGGTGGCGAATGCCGAGCCGGCACACCAGCAACCGCAGACCAAGACGACAAGCATCAGAAGTAGTTTCTTCATGCTTACATTCCTTCGTAGGCCGTTTCGCCGTGCAATGAACTGTCAAGCCCGCGCTCTTCGTCCTTTTCCGACGTTTGAACCGGCGTAATCAAATTGATGAGGATCAGCATGACGTAGGTGAAACCGAAGGCGTAGATCGATGATCCGACCACTGTCAGAAACTGTTTGACAAAGAACGAGCTGTTGCCGGCCAGAAGTCCGTCGGCTCCGGCGGGATTGACCGCCGTGCTCGCCATGATTCCGAGCAGGATCACACCCAGCGCGCCGCCGACACCGTGCACGCCCCAGACATCGAGCGCGTCGTCCCACTTCAGAATATTCTTAAGACTCACGGCAAAGTAGCAGACTACACCCGCCAGAATTCCGATAATCGCCGCGCTGGTGGGGGTGACGTATCCGGCGCAAGGCGTGATCGTGGCAAGTCCCGCCACCGCGCCTGTCAACAGACCGAGGAATTTGGGCTTCTTTTCGAAGATCCACGCCAGCAGCATCCAGACCGGGCCGGCAAACGATGCCGCGATGTCGGTATTCAGAAACGCGACACCTGTGATGGCATCGACTTTCAGCTGGCTGCCGGCGTTGAATCCGTACCAACCGAACCAAAGCAAACCGGTGCCGAGCGCAACCAGCGGGATGCTGTGCGGCACGGCATCACCGACCCGCCTGCGACCGACATACAGCACCGAGGCCAGCGCCGCCATTCCGGCAATATTGTGTACCACAATTCCACCTGCGAAATCCAGCACCCCCCACTTCGCCAAGAATCCGTTCCCCCAGACCATATGCACAAACGGGAAATAAACAAAGGTAAGCCACGCGATCAGGAACAGCAGGTATGCGCCAAATCGCACGCGATTGGAAAACGCGCCGGTGATCAGCGCCGGTGTGATAATGGCAAACATCATCTGATAGGCCATGAACACGAATTCTGGAATATTGCCCGAACCGAACGGCGAGGGCGTGTTTAGTGTCACTCCGATCATGAATGCCTTATCCAGATTGCCGATGATGCCGCCGTCACCGCCGCTGAAACAGAGCGAGTATCCGTAGGCCCACCAGATAATGGTGGTGACACCCATCGAAACGAAACTCTGAATCATGATGGTGAGCACATTCTTCCGGCCAACGAGCCCGCCATAGAAGAAGGCCAGACCGGGAGTCATCAACATGACCAAGCTGGTCGCAACCAGCATGAAACCGGTATTCCCAGTGTCGAACATCAGGTACCTCCTGTTGGGCGGACCGAAACAACTCGGCCGCCAGTGTGTGACCGCAAAATAGGCAATGTTGTCCTTGTCACCCGATCAGGAATTTCCTGATTTCGGACGTCGAAATACCTGATAGAAGTTGTCGAGCAGGAACGAGCGGTTATTCGCCGGGGATCAGCTTGATGCGAATGGCGTAGCGTGTCAGTTCGGCGATACTGTAGAGCTTGAGTTTATCCATGATATGCTTGCGATGCGACTCGACCGTCTTGGCCGAAAGGCACAATTGCGCGGCGATTTCTTTGGTGCTCTTGCCCTCGGCAATCGACTGCAGGATTTCCCGTTCGCGATCGCTCAGATTATCGCGGTCGGTATTTTTCGACTCAGCAAGGGTGACATAGTCATCGATGACTACCCCGGCGATACTCTTGCTTAGGTAAACGCCGCCGTTGTTGACCGTCCGAATGCCTTCTACCAGTTCATCAAGCGCGGAATCCTTAAGCATATACCCCCGCGCTCCGGCGCGAAAGGCCTCCTGCACGAAGTGACGGTCGGCGTGCATCGACAGGACGATGGTCTTTACAGAATTGCCCTCCGACCGTAGTTGTCGTAAGGTGTCGATTCCATTCAATCCGGGCATCGAAATATCAAGCAGTAATATATCGGCCGAGCGCTGCTTAACCTGCTGCAGGGTCGCGTGACCATCGGCGGCCTCGGCTATTACTTCGATTTCCGAACGTTGTTCAAGCATCGAACGCAGCCCCGAGCGAAACAGCGTGTGGTCGTCGGCCAAGATGACCGTTGTCTTAGAACTTCTTTTCATATTGCTCAAGGGGAATAATCAAACTTGCAGTGGTTGCCGATGAACCAATCGAAGAGACAGCAAGATCGCCGCCCAGCAGACGCATCCGCTCGCGCACAGAGAAGAGGCCAAACTTACCGGTTCGAGCCGCCGATTCAAACGCCGACTCCGGCATGAATCCCTTTCCGTTGTCACGCACTTCAACACGCAGAGTGCGGTCGACTCGTTTCAATGAAACCTCGATCCGCGAACAGCCGGAATGTTTTACGGCGTTGGTCAAGAGCTCCTTGGCTGACTTAAACAACAGCGCGGCGATCTCCGGCGGCAACTGAATCGCGGGTTTATCACTGGTTACTTTGATCTTGATCCCATGGCTTTTGGACATCGATCCGGCCAGCCACTCAAGCGCGGCGGCCAGTCCGAACTCATACAAAACCGGCGGTGATATCTGAAGCGTGAGGTTGCGGGTATAGGCAATCGTCTGATCGAGCAAGCTGATAATCTCGCTGATCGTGTTTTCGAATCCGCAAAAGACCGCATTGCCGCCGAACTGTGAGACTTTGATCTTAGCAAACGCCAGTGCCTGACCGACATGGTCATGGAGGTCCTCTGCGATCTCGCGCCGCTCGCGGGCTTCGGTGAGCGACAATTCAAGCGACAACTGCGCCAGCTGCTGCTGGTATTGGCGAATCTGTGCCTGCGCCTGGTTGTGATCATCCAATTGTCGCTTGAGTTCGCGATTTGTCGATTCAAGTTCACGCGTCCGCGATGTGACCTGTTCTTCAAGACGCGCTTGGGCGGCGTGAAGCGCCTCGTCGGATTCGCGATGCAATATGTGCTGACGGACCATCTCGCCAAGCGAATCCAGCAACTGCCGTTCCTCGGCCAGAAAGGGTCCCTCAGCCGCAACCGGGCGCGATTCGGTGTAACACACTTCGATTGAGCCGGTCCGATTGTTGTCGAGGTCGAAGTGCGTCGACTGCACCCACGCCGTTTCTGAAAACGCGTCTGTCCGGTATTCACCGTCGTCGCAGATGATACGCGCGCTGGCGATCTCGGGATACTGCCATGCCGCGGGAATAAGCTCAACTAATTGACTCAAGAGTTCCGCAGTTGGTCGCGAGTGTTCTTGCAGTAGCCGGGCGGTCGCATGGAGCAGGGTCAACTCTTTGATGCGCTCGGCAAGAAGATATGTGGTGTGGTCGGGAATGGACAAAAAGACTACTCAGTTTGTCCCAAAGTACCAATCTTGCGCTGCCCGCGCAATCGCCCCGAATCCAAATAAAAACCCCCTCCTTCGGATTGACGCACACGGATAATCCGGCCCCACACAATGTGTGGAGCAGAGGGGGTCAGGTAGTCTGAGTACCAAAAACCCGGCAGTTGTTCGTCGAAGCGCGAAAAGCGGAAGCTTGTCGGCCCGACCCCTATGTTAATTTCCGTGTGCGAAGGTTGGCCCGGCGAGTATAGTATGACTTGCGCGGCACGGTGTCAAGTAAAGTTCGTCATATACCGCTTCATTGACACAAATTTTCGCACACTCTATACTTGGTGTGCAATTGTGAATTTGAGTACAAGAAAAGGAAAATAATGGCCAAACATACAGTAACCCTGATTCCCGGCGACGGTATCGGCCCCGAAGTTACCGAAGCCGTCGTGCAGATCATCGCCGCCGCCGGCGTCGATATCGAGTGGGATCGCCAGCTTGGCGGTGTCGCCGCGATTGAAAAGTACGGTGAGTCCGTACCCGACGCGCTTTTGGATTCCATCAAACGCAACAAAGTGGCTCTTAAAGGACCTCTTACGACTCTTGTCGGAAAGGGATTCCGCTCGGCCAACGTCACCCTTCGGCAGAAACTTGATCTCTATGCTAATCTTCGTCCGGTTAAGTCTATCGGCGGGATTTCTTCGCGTTTTGACAAAGTCGACTTAGTCATCGTGCGCGAAAACACCGAGGATCTGTACACTGGAATCGAAAGCACCATCTCGCCCGGCGTAGTCAACGCCATCAAAGTGGTCACTGAAAAGGCGTCACTCAAGATTGCGCGGTTTGCGTTCGAGTATGCCCGCAAAAACGGCCGCAAGAAGATTACGCTCGTGCACAAGGCGAATATCATGAAAGTCTCCGACGGCCTCTTTCTGCGTTCATTCGAAGAAGTAGCCAAAGAGTATCCCGATATCAAAGCCGAGGATCGCATTGTCGACGCCCTCTGCATGCAGTTGGTGATGGACCCGACCCGCTTCG
>CAYVWS010000074.1:0-12183 GCA_964455535.1 uncultured Ignavibacteriales bacterium
GCGATCTCCCACATGGCTCTAATGGCATACTCAGTCTTCTTTGTTAACATAGTCACAATTAAACCCCCCCGCCCCGAATACGCAAGAGGGGGGCTTGTGCGCGGCAGGCATCCTGCCTGCCCGTCTTGGCGGGTCTTGTAGGTCGGGTTGACGCGTCCCGCTCGCGGGACAACGACTGCCCGACAACGCGAATCACCCCACGCCCGTGTCACCCCGGACAAGGAACGACTTCTGTCGTTCCGCCGATCCGGGGCCCAGTCCTGTCTTGTAGGTCGAATCCCCTGCGGTTTCGACTTCCTATCTTTCCCGCGTGTGGTGCACGCCCCCGTGCACCACGTCTTGTTGGTCGGCGATCCTCGCGATCCCGAAATAGTCCAAATCCGAAGCTTAACGATAGAATTGATGAACAAATTGATTGCGATCCCCCAGCAAGATTGATTGATTTCACGTACATGAATCAAAGAGAAGCGGTCATATCAGTGATGCGCAACAACGGGGGCTTTGCAACTCTTGGCTACCTCTATCGTCATGCGCTGGAAGTACAAGGGGTGGATTGGCGCACAAAAACCCCATTCAAATCAATCAACCGCATAGTCCAAGACAGCAAATACTTCTTCCGAATTCGACCTGGCCTTTGGGCGTTGATCGATATGAAAGCGAAACTGCCTGAAGATCTTCGCAACTCAGTCAAACCAGAGAACACACATTCCCACTATCAGGGGCTTATCGTTGAATTAGGAAACATGAGTGGGAAGAAGACATTCGTGCCAAACCAAGATCGCTCGAGGACATATCTCGGACAAAGACTGGGAAGTATTATTACAGCCCCCAAATTGTATCCATTTACGTATGAACCAATAGTCAGGAAAGCGAGCACCGTTGACGTAATTTGGTTTGATGAGCAACAATTACCTTCTGATTTCATTGAAGTAGAAAATACTACCGACATGATAGGAGCATTTACGAAGTTTTCGGAATTCTACGGTTTCTACTCGACCTTTCGAATCGTTGCTCATTCTTCGAGAGAGAGGGAATTCACGTCCAAGCTAAGACAACGGGCTTTCGCTCCAATCGCAACTCGAACAAAGTTTGTAAGCTACGAGACTGTCTCTGAACTACACACGAAGCAAAGCGCAATTCTTACATTGAGTCAAAAATGGGGAGGCATCAGTGAGTAGCGCCAGAATGGGCTTAGTTACCAAGCCACGGAAACTGGTGGCAAACGTCAAAGGTGCGCCATTCCGGATAGGGGACATTGTCAAAGTAGTCTACGCGACAGACGACACATTTAATCCGTACTATATGAATCATATCGGAACTATCGTGCACTTCGATTACTCATGTGGCTGTGGACAGACATTTCCAGATGACCCGATGATTGGCGTAAAGTTTGTTCGGAAGATAGAAGAATTTTGGAAAGAGGAGCTCAAACTCCTTTCGAGGCCGCCGAGAAATATGTGGCAGCTTGAGAGAAATGATTTCTATTGAGATTCCTGCTTTATTGTTTAGTGAATCACGCGACAAAATCCCTACCACTTCCCCCCTCTTCCCGCTCCTGCCCGCAAGGGTATGAACAACCCCAATCCGACTCTCGCTCACACGCGGCCGACAGGCCGCACAGTGCAGAACATTAAAATTTGCACAAACGAACCCAATTTGGCCGGTGTCGCGTCACACTCCAACTGTCTGCCGCCGTGTGCCTTGCGCGTTTCTTGTGTCGGCCGGCGTGAGTGCCGGCGAACCCAAAACCAAAGCCATTTGCGGTGTGATCAAACCCGATTTTTGGCTTTCAGAACGGAAGAGAAGATGGGCCCCGGATCGGCGGAACGACTAAAGTCGTTCCTTGTCCGGGGTGACACCGGGGGTACTTCGGTGCCCCACCGCTTGCGGTGGGATGAGATTCGTGCGATGCGAAACGAAGCCAAAGACAACGTGGTGTCAGGCGTCCCCGCCTGACACTCTTCGTCGAACCAAGAAACGCGTCACGCGAGGACGCATGACGCCACGATGGGGCGAGAGTGAATCAAAGCCAAGAAGAAACCCACCATAAATGGTGGGCCACCAAGCGTAGGTCACTCGCGTCTTCGCGGGTGACGTCTTCTTTCAATAAAACATGTCAACCCCGAAGACGGGATTGACCTACGAGGAAATCGGAATTACGTGGTCGGCGGTATTTCGGGAGTATGCGGCTTACGATAAAAGATCATATGCCACAGCATAAACACAATCGCGCAGGTGATCGCCGAGTCGGCGACATTGAATGTCCAAAATCGATCAAGCTGGAAGAACGACAGGTGAATATCCGGAATATCGACATCGATAAAATCGACAACCTTCCCCAAGCGAATCCGGTCGATCAGATTCCCCACCGCCCCGCCCAAAATGCAGGCGAGCGGCCAGACGGTTGCACGGTCGGTGCGATATTTCCAAAGGTAGTAGCACAGAAACGGCAGAATCAAAATGGCGACGACGGTGTAATACGTGGTCGACCCGAACTGGGTCCCCATCGCCCCGCCTTCGTTGAACACGAGCGAAAATTGTACGGCTGTGCCGAGAAGCTGAATGGACGGGCTGTCCGTCAGGGCCGACAGCGCCCAAAGTTTGGTAAGCTGATCGAGTATCGCGATCGCGACCAGCACCGCGATCGGTCCGTAGAGAAGCGAATGCCGGCTATCGTCCAGACTTCTTGTCCTCTTCGGCCGATTTGCAGGCGATACACAGACGGGCGTGCGGGACCGCCTCAAGCCGTGCGGTGCCGATCATCTTGCCGCAGGTCTGACACAATCCGTAGCTGCCTTCTTTGATGCGCTTGAGCGCCATATCGATATGGTAGAGCAGTCGCCCGGATTTGGAGGCCATCGCGAAGGCCATCTCACGGTCCATCGTGTCGGTCCCCTGATCGGCCATGTGGTACGAATACGACGACAGATCTCCGGCCGCTTCTTTGGCCGAGGAGCCGAATGTGTCGCCGACAATACCCATCTCTTCGAGCATCTCTTTTTTCTTCTGGAGCAAGAGTGTTTCGTATTTCTTCAGGTCGGGTTCTTTCATGTCGGACTTGGCCATCAGATTCTCCGATCTATACTTTGGCGACAGCTATGACTGCCTTCTCGCCGTTAATGTTCCACTCCGTGCCGCCGTCGGCCGCTGCCATCTCTGTAAACTCCAGCTGCTGGGCCAAAGTTTCATCTTTAATAAACGCCTCGTACCGGGTCGCCGCGGCTTTTAGTTTATCGGACGATGCCACCCGAACTGTAATCCGGTCGGTGACTTCAAATCCCGACGTCTTGCGCATGTTCTGGATTTTGTTGACCATCTCACGCGCGAAGCCCTCGTCGATCAGATCGGGCGTTAAGGTCGTCACAATCGCCACCGCCAACGGGCCGTCGAATTCGACTGCAAACCCGTCGCGCTGTTTAGCCACGATCTCGACATCTTCTTTTGTCAACGTCAGCGGCGCACCGGGCGAATCGACCTCGATCTTCCCGGCCTGGACAAACTGGCGAATCCGGGACGAATCCAGTCCAGAAACAAACGCCGCCGCCCGCTTAACTTCGCCACCCAGCCGCGCGCCCACCAGCTTAAAATTCAACTTGGCCGAATAGGTGACATACTCGTCAAGCGACTCGACGAGGTCGATTTTCTTGATATTCAACTCGTCCTCGATGATTTCAAGATAGCCGCTCAGGCGTTCCTGATCGCGCTTGGCGGGGGTCGATACTAACAGAGTTGCCAGCGGCTGACGCACCTTAAGATTCTCTTTGGTCCGCGCCGCACGACCCATCGAGACGATGCGCGCTACCATGTCCATAGTCTCTTCGAGCGACTCGTCGATCTGCGACGCATCGCTTTTCGGGAACGGCATCATATGGACCGAGATCGGCAGGCCGACTTTGTCGGCATGCTCGCCGACGAGTTGTTTCCAGAAGAGTTCGGCGGTGAAGGGTGCAATCGGCGCACTCAAGCGGCAGACCCCTTCGAGCATGCGCCAGAGTGTTAGATAGGCGCGCATCTTGGAGGGATCATCACCTTTCGCCCAGAAGCGGCGACGGTTGTTGCGGACATACCAATTGGAGAGATCGTCGATGACGAAACTCTGTATCGCACGCACCGGCCGTGTGATTTCGTACTGATCAAGAGCACCGGTGACTTCTTTGACGACCGTGTTGTAGCGAGAGACAATCCACTTGTCGAATCGGTCGGGCTCACCGGCGAGTTTTTCAAGATAAGCATCGACTGCCACACCGGCTTTCGCGGCCTTGGCCATGACGTCGTCAATATTCGCGTAGAGAGCGAAGAACGAATAGGTATTGCGCAGCGTGTCGAAATATTTGCGGCCGACTTCGGCCAGTCCGTCAAAATCAAACTTGGTCGGCAACCAAGGGTTAGAGGTCGAGACCAGATACCAGCGGAGCGGGTCGGCGCCGTACTTGTCGACCGTCGTGAACGGATCGACCACATTCCCCTTATGCTTGGACATCTTCTTGCCTTCTTTATCCAAGATGAACTCAAGCACGACCACATTGCGGAACGGGGCCTTGTCAAAGAGCATCGTCGAGATCGCCAAGAGCGAATAGAACCATCCGCGCGTTTGATCGACGGCCTCGGAGATAAAATCGGCGGGGTACGCTTTGTCGAATTCGTCTTTGTGCTCGAATGGATAATGCCACTGCGCGTAGGGCATGGCGCCCGAATCGAACCAGACGTCGATGAGTTCGGGCACCCGAGTCATAGTCGAGCCGCACTCGCATTTCAGTTTGACATCGTCGATAAACGGCTTGTGCAGGTCGAGCGGCTCAGGCAGACCGGTGCCTTCAGCGCGCAGTTGTTCAACAGAACCGACCGCGCGCTGTTTGCCGCAGCCCTTGCTGTCGCAGATCCAGATCGGCAGGGGCGTGCCCCAGAACCGTTCGCGCGAAAGGGCCCAGTCGACATTGTTTTCAAGCCAGTTGAGCATCCGGCCGGTGCGGATATCATCCGGCACCCAGTTGATGGCATTGTTGTTCTTGAGCAACTGGTCGCGGAACTGCGTCGTGCGGATATACCACGACTGCCGCGCGATGTAAATCAGCGGCGAGTCACACCGCCAACAGAACGGATAGTTGTGTTCGTAAACTTCTTTCTTGAACAGCTTGCCGGCGATCTTTAAGTCTTTGGTGATGATCGGGTCGGCGTCCTTGATGAACATGCCTTCGTAGGCGCCGGAGTGTTCACGGAAATGCCCGTTGGCTTCGACCGCCTGCAGGATCGGCAGATTGTATTCGAGTCCGATTTCGTAGTCATCGGCGCCGTAACCGGGGGCGATGTGCACAATACCGGTGCCGTCGTCCATAGTGACGAATTCACCGTTGATCACATAGAAGGCCTTGTCGGCTTCATTGGCAAACGTATCAAAGAGCGGTATATACTTTCGTTTGAGGAATTCGGCGCCCTTCTTGCGTTCGATCACCGTCACCGGCACATCGAACACCCGCGACAGGAGGGCTTCTGCCAGCACGAATTTCTCGCCTTCGTGATCAACTAACACATAGTCGGCGTCGGCTTTCATACAAAGCGCGGCGTTAGAGGGAAGTGTCCACGGCGTAGTCGTCCATACTAAGTATGAGAAGTCACCGTCGGATGCTTTGACTTTCACATACACCGACGGGTCTTTGACAATATCGTATCCCTGCGCGACTTCGTGGCTGGACAGACCGGTGCCGCAGCGCGGGCAGAATGGAACAGTCTTGTGACCTTTATAGATCAGTCCGCGGTCGTGGAAGTTTTTCAATATCCACCAGACCGATTCGATGTACTCATTTTTCAGCGTGACGTACGCATCGTCCAGATCAAGCCAATACCCGGTGCGGCGCGTGATCTCATTCCACTCGGCCAGATATTTGAAGACCGACTCGCGGCACTTCTGATTGAAATTGGCCACGCCGTACTCAACAACTTTTGATTTGCTGTCGAGCTTGAGCTGTTTTTCAACTTCGATCTCGACGGGCAAGCCGTGGGTATCCCAGCCGCCGCGACGGTCGACGCGAAATCCCTGCATTGCTTTGTAGCGGCAGATCAGGTCTTTGACAGTGCGCGAGATGACATGGTGAATCCCCGGCCGGCCGTTGGCAGTCGGGGGACCTTCGTAGAAAACAAATTGCGGACGGTTCGCGGCCTGCTCACACGCCTTCTCAAACACCTTTTCGGTGTCCCAGAATTTCAATACTCCGGTTTCGGCGGCGGGTTGCGAGAACCCGTCTTTGAATGGATCAAACTTCATGATTCTATTCCTTGACAGCCCGATAAGGTATGCGTGGAGGGGGTGTTTGTAAAGGGGGGAAATGGAGGGAAGTTCTTTCGTCGCCATCCATAGAGACGATCTGATATTGTAGCCTTGAAGGCGCAAATGGATTGTGAGATATTGAAAACAGCTCAGTTTGCAGGATTACAGATAATGTTCATTTTGGTTTTGTTTGTAATAGGGATAGCCATCACCGAGTTTGTTCTTCGAAAGAAGTGGTCGCCGGCATATTGGAGATTCGGCATAACTTGTTACGACAACAGTTTTCAAAGCACGGTCCATCGTGATACTTCTTTGGCCGCAGAAGTCATGACGCAGAGGGACCTTAGCTTGTTCGGTCGCACAATTGTATACAAAAAGCTTTCGGAAACGGAAATCGCGTTTGTAGATAAGACGAAACCAGGGGGGTTCGCATTCGAGTATACTCCCTGGATGCACGGCATGATCGAAGTTGATTCAGCAAGCAACGTCGTCAGAGTTGTCGGGAGGAACAATTGGTTTCCGCTCGTGTTCACCCTGTTTTTCCTCTGGGCAATACTGGACAAGCCGCCCGCGGGTGTTTTCCCTTATGGTGCTGTGGCGTTTATTTTGGCGCTAAACGTTGGTTTGTTTCTTTTTCAGCTTTCTGTATTTAGAAGAATCTCCGGGTTAGTGCGCGAGTATTATTGCGCCAAGTAAGATGTCGGGTTTCTCGTCCCCCGCCGTGGCGGGGGACATCGGAACGCCGACCTACAAGGTCACATCTCATTTTCGAATCTCTTCCCAACGCAAGCGTTGGGGCACCATAGCGTAGCTGAAACGGGCAGACGAGGACGTCTGCCGCGCACAAATTTCGACCTACATTAGTTGACCTGAACCGTCATTCCCGCCATATTCGCCCCACCATGACCCAGATCCTCGACTTCTTTTTGCATCTCGACAAGTATCTCAACAATGTCATTGTCGAATACGGGGTATGGACCTACGCCATTCTCTTTGTGGTCATCTACGCCGAGACCGGGTTTGTGGTCACGCCGTTTCTGCCCGGTGATTCGCTTCTGTTTGCCGCCGGAGCTTTTGCGGCGTCGGGCTCGCTCAATATTGTCTGGCTGTGCCTTCTGTTAATTGCCGCAGCGCTTTTGGGAAACACGACAAACTACTGGATCGGGTATCATATCGGCGACCGAGTGTTCAAAGAGCCCCGACCCAAGTGGGCCAAGAAAGAGTATCTGGACAAAACGCATGAGTTTTACGAAAAATACGGCGGCAAGACAATCATTATTGCGCGCTTTGTACCGTTTGTGCGGACCTTTGCGCCGTTTGTTGCCGGAGTGGGCCGAATGACGTATTTGAAATTCGAAAGCTACGATATTTTCGGCGGCACGCTGTGGGTGCTCGTATGTTGTTTGGCCGGGTACTTCTTTGGCAATCTCGAATTTGTCAAAGCAAATTTCAGCGTAGTGATCTTAGCGATCATTTTTATTTCAGTTCTTCCGGCTATAATCACCTTTGCCCGGCACAAATGGGGTAAGAAGCAGGCGTGAGATGCAGTCGTTTTGCAACATCCTCGCTGAAAATCCCCTGCTGCTTCTGTTTGTTATCATCGGCGCCGGGTACTTGATTGGCAATATCAAGATTGCCGGATTCAGCTTCGGCGTGGCTGCAGTGCTCTTTGTCGGGATGGCCTTAGGTGCGTATGACCAGCGGCTGACTCTACCGGAGTACATCTATATCATCGGGCTGGTGCTATTCGTGTACACGATCGGCCTGCAGGCCGGGCCGGGCTTTTTTGCGTCGTTTCGCAAACGCGGGCTGAATGTCAATCTTGCCGCGATATTCTTGCTATTTGTCGGCGCCCTCACTGCGGTTGCAGTCTGGGCGATCACCGATCTTTCCGCCGGGGCAGTGGCCGGATTATTTTGCGGGTCGCTAACCAACACTCCGGCTCTGGCCGCCACAGTTGAGACTGTCAAATCGCTGTCAAGCAATCTGCCGGCCGATGTCGCGCAAGTGAACGCCGCAAGTCCGGTGGTGTCGTATGGTCTGGCCTATCCGTTCGGCGTGCTCGGCGCGATTCTCTGGATGTATCTTTTCTCTCGTTACTTCAAAGTCGACTTTGCCAAAGAAGAAGCCGAACGGCTGCGTCAGGGCGGATCAGACTCGATCCTGTCGATTACATACAAAATCACCAATCCCAATGTGGCGGGAAAGACCGTTGATAAGGTGCTGAAATCATTCGGTCACACTGGATTTGTCTTAAGCCGAATCAAAAAGGAAGATCGCATCGATGTCGTGATGAGCGACACCGTGCTCGCACTGGGTGACCGGATTGTGGCGGTCGGATCGGAGCGCGGACAGGAAATCGCGCGCATTTTGTTCGGCGAACAGGCCGATGAGCAGCTTGCCGAAGTGCATGAACAGATGAGTTACCGTCGGGTCTTTGTCAGCAACAAGGAAGTCATCGGAAAGTCGATTTCGGATTTGCGGTTTCAAAAATCGTTTGTGGGAACGATTACCCGGGTGCGGCGCGGCGATGTCGAGTTTGTGCCGTCGGGTGAGACGATTCTGGAGCGCGGTGACCGGATACTGGTGGTCTCGCGACGCTCGCAATCGGACGAGATCGCCAAGTATTTCGGCGACTCCTTCCGGTCGATTTCGGAGGCGGATTATCTTTCGCTCTCGCTCGGAGTGGTCTTGGGCGTTTTACTCGGCATGGTACCAATTCCGCTGCCGGGTGGGCTGATATTCCGACTGGGCTTCGCCGGCGGGCCGTTAGTTGTTGGTCTGATCGTGGGGCGACTTGAGCGCACTGGACCAATCACCTGGGGAATGCCGTTTGCCGCCAATCTCGCGTTGCGTCAGATAGGTCTCGTCTTTTTCTTAGCGGCGATCGGCACCCGTGCCGGTGTGAGTTTTGGCACCACGTTTCATCAGGGTGGATGGATCATGATTGCCGCGGGAGCGCTGATTACAACATTGGTGTCGGTTCTCGCGATCCTGATCGGCTACCGATATTTCAAATTGCCGATGGGCGGTGTGATGGGGATGCTCTCGGGTATGCAAACGCAGCCCGCCTGTCTGGCCTTTGCCAATCAGCAGACGCAGAATGAGCTGCCTAATGTCTGGTATGCGACTGTCTACCCCGCCTCGATGATTGCCAAGATCGCTTTGGCTCAGATTATTATCTCGGCTCTTTTCCTGCTCTCGGCAAAGTAAGACGCTTCGTTAGGAACGTAGAATCCGCAAATACTCGACCCACGGGCCGACTTCGTCTTTGTACTGTTTGGCCATCACTCTTGAGATCTGAAAGATGTGATCCATGTCGTGCGCAACCCAAGTCGAGAGCAGTTGCGATAATTTGACTTCGCCGAACGCAGGATGAATCGCGGTTCTCTCGTAGTCAGCCGGAGTCAGTTTCTTCGATCTCAAGATCGCCAGATTGTGCGCACGCACTACTTTGAGTTCGGTCAGGAGATCATCAAGCGTCTTTCCTTTGCTTTCTTCGAATTGGGCGAACCGGTCGAACTTCGCAAAGGTCTTGTTGGGGCCATCGGACAGACAAATCTCCAAGCGGGCAATCCAGTCGGTCTTGTCGCCGTGGATGAGATGTCCCATGACATCATACGGCGACCAAGTCTCCGTCCCTTCATTCGCAGTGGTCCAGTCGTCGGATAACCCATTGAGAAGCGATTCGAGCACAAACGGCGTGCGCTCAAGCACCTCGATTGATTTTTCAAGATCGAATTTCATAGGTAACTCCTTTGCGTGGTTCAAGTATAGGCGATTCCCCATACCTGGCAATCGATTTTGCCGGAGCGCGAAGGACATTCTTTCCGGCTTTTGTCGCGCAATCGCAGTTGATCCCGTTAAGCGGCAGGGTATACCTGCCGATACATCATGCATAGCGGCCGAAGGGTGTATACCTCCCTTGGTCAACCAAGTTAACCGTGCCGTAAGGCCAATCGACGAGAGATCGCCATGGAACTCACTGCGACCGATATCCGAAATCATCAGTTCGCAACTCAAATGCGCGGGTACGATAAAACCGAGGTCGACACTTTCAAGGAACAGACCGCTCAGGCGCTTGAACATGTGAAGCAGGAGTTAATTCGCGCCAATATGGAACTTGAGGCGGTCAAGCTTCAGCTCAATACGATCAAACAATTCGAAGAGACGATCAAAGGCGCCGCTATCGATGCCCGCCGCAACGCCGACGCGACTGTCGCGACCGCCCGCAAAGAAGCGCAGATGATTCTGGAAAAGACCAAGGGCGAAGTAGAGACGATTTTGGCGACACGCAAGCAGCGGATCGCCGAGGCCCAAGCGCAGATGGAAAAGATCGAGCTGGTTCGCGACGCCTTCCTGCAAAAAGTCCGCACCATGATCACCTCGCATCTTGAGCTGCTCGGCTCTCCCTCCCACAGCGAACCGGGTCCGCGTCACCAACAGCCGCCCAAAGACACACCGCAATTTCCGACGCCGCAGCCGGCCAAACCGGTGAAGGTCGAAGATTCCATCGAGGTCACCGACTCAAATGAAATCAAGGGGAACCGTCGCGAGACGATCGCCACGCAGCCGTCCAAGCCCGAGCACGGAGTGACTGAGGAAGCCAACGCACCCAGCCACATCATTCCGGTGGAAATTCAGACTGGCAAAGTTCCGGTGAGCAAGACCCAGCCGGTCGACGAACCCGCCGCGGCACTAAAGAAGACTTTCCGCGACGAAGAAACCCCGCAGCCGAGCGTCGACCCCGAACTGGTTAGCGCCCTCGAAAATTACAAACAGCAAGACGAAGAATCGCCGCTTGGCTTAGTCGGGAACAACGCTGAGGAAAGAGCCGAGGTAGTTCAGACAGCGGCGGCCAAGACGCCGGGTTCGGCCATTCCAGCCGATATGCTCGCCAAAGAACTCGACGAGGTTGTTGCCAAATTCGCTGAGGAGATGGACAAGGCCTCCAAAAGCTAAATGATCCTTGTTTTCTGGATCGTTAACAGAACCGGCGGTGAGTCCCCCCTCCCGCCGGTTTAATTTTTTGTGATTAGCTTCTGGTAGGGCGGGTCCGTCTTCGAACCCGCCATCTTCTTTCCGAGGTGGATCTGGGTTACGAAGGTCGAGAGTTTCTTCGTAGGTCAATCCCGTCTTGGGAGTTGACATCTTGCCGCTAACGAAGCCTGTGTCACCCGCGAAGACGCGAGTGACCTACGAAAAACGGAACTGCCCTACAAATGCAGCAATTGATTCGTTTGCCTCTCCCTCATATATTCCCGCAAAACAAATGAACATGCCCCATCATACGTGGTGGGCCACCAAATCGGGAGACGATCTGTGAAAAACTGGACCGAAATTCATACCATGCTCAACGAAGCAACCGCGCACATTCAATCCAAAGTCAAATTCGAGCCGAAAATCGGAATCATACTCGGCACCGGTCTCGGATCACTCGTCGACGGCATCCAGATGGTCGGCACGGTCGACTATGACAAGATTCCGCATTTCCCGGTTTCGACTGTCGAGTCGCACGCCGGCCGTTTGCTCTTTGGCAATCTGCGCGGTAAGCCGGTGGTCTGTATGCAGGGGAGATTTCACTATTACGAAGGGTACTCGATGCAGCAGATCGCCTTTCCGGTGCGCGTCATGAAGAAACTCGGCATCAACACGCTGATCGTTTCGAACGCCGCCGGCGGGATGAACCCGAATTTCAAACCGGGCGACATCATGCTGATCAAAGATCATATCAATTTCTTCCCTGGCAATCCGCTCATCGGCCCCAACGATGAAAAATGGGGCGACCGTTTCCCGGATATGTACGAAGTCTACGACTTCAAATATCAGGCGCTGGCCAAGCAAGTCGCTCTCGATCTGAAAATCCCGATGCAGACCGGCGTCTATCTTGGTCTGACCGGACCGTGCTTAGAGACTTCGGC
>CAYVWS010000075.1:0-12147 GCA_964455535.1 uncultured Ignavibacteriales bacterium
TTGGCCGGGGTGACACGTTTCGTTGACGTCCGGTCGAAAGTGGGCGGCAGGCATCTTGCCTGCCCCTGGGCTCCAAAATATCATTGTCAATTCTGCCTTTGTTTGGTATTTTGTGGCAAGTACACAACCGGTAGCGGCGCGGGGAAAGCATGAATCGGGGAGTTTTCATCTTTGCGGCAGCGATTTTGATTGCTGCATCTTCGTTTGGGGCGACAATCCATGTACCATCTCAACAACCGACGATTCAGGCGGGAATCAACGCAGCGTCGAACGGGGATACGGTATTGGTCTCACCTGGCACATACAATGGTAGGTTTGATTTCAATGGTAAGGCAATTGTTCTGAAATCGTCGGATGGCCCTCCCGCGACAACATTACAAGGGGCAACCAATGACGGCATTGTGGTATTCGCACACGGCGAGACAAGAGCTTCGATTATCGAGGGATTTACCTTCCGCGGCGGAACAATCGCGCTGAACTGTCAAAACGGAAGCCCGACTATCAGACACAACGTATTCACCGACCAAACCTATTGTTGTTTTGCAGCGGTCATAAGTTATTCGCCATTTGTTTTTGAGAACAACACCGTTTGTTTCGGAGCCAATGGCGGCATTGCGGTGTATGACACCGGCGCAATCGTCATGAACAATATCTTCGCCTACAACCCGGGATACGGCATCTACTTGTATTCACCATCTTCCCACGTAACACACAACGACGTGTACTCCGTTTCAGTGCCGAGCATGTACTGGAGCGGAAAGGGGGAAGGGAATATCAGTATCGACCCGATGTTTTCAGCCGCGGCGGCACGCGACTTTCGCCTGACTTCAGCCAGTCCGTGCCGCGATTCGGGAAATCCCGCCGACGAGTATCGCGACCCGGACGGCAGCCGCAATGATATGGGCGCTCTTCCCTACGGCGGTGGGCAGTCTGCGCTCCCCCTGCCCTTAGGACTGGACATAACCGGAAAGGACGATCAACATGTGATCGCGACGTTGTCTCCGGTATTTACATGGCGCTTTTATGACACTACCGGAGGGATGCAGTCACAATATCAAATTCAAGCGGGGGTCGATCGTAACTGGGTGCAAGCGCCGATCTGGGACTCCGGGCCAGTCAACGCCGGGGATAGTATCATTGCATACAGTGGTCCTCCGCTAACAGACCACAACAAGTACTTTGCGAGAGCGCGAGTGCACAACGGAACCGAATGGGGAGGTTGGTATCAGGCGTATTTTGTTACGTATGTATCACACATTGTTCGGGTTCCGGGTGATCAAAGCCTGATTCAGGAGGCGTTGAATATCGCCAGAACCGGCGATACCGTCCTGGTGGCGGCGGGCACATATCATGAGAACATCCTTTTCCCTTCATTGCGGGTCAAGTTACTCTCGGAGAAAGGAAGGGACTCGACCACGATCATCGCTGCTGATCCGAATGTCGCTGTAGTAACCTTTGCTAATGAAACCGATACGGGGAGATCGATTGACGGCTTTTCTATTACAGGGACGACTGATGCCACGGGAATAGTTTGTAAGTCGGGCCGGCCGTCAATTCTTAACTGTGACATAGGTAATTGCACGAGTATCGACAGCGCGGGCGGCATTGTTTGCGGAGTTCCATCGTATCCGATTATCCTGAATAACCGCATCCACGACAACGTTGTGACGGCCGGAGGCGGCGCTGGTGGAGGCCTTTCGGTTTGGAGTCATGTGTCGACTCCGGCTCAGATCGAGGGCAACGAAATATTCAATAATCAATCTCCGACGGGCGCCGGCATCTCAATCAACGGCGGATATGCAGTCGTCCAGCGAAACATCATTCACCACAACACCGGACCTGATTCTTCGTTTTCGGCGGGCATCTACCTCTACCTTGGAGATCCGCCAGCGAGAGTTATCAACAACACTATCTTGCACAACACCGCCGGAGTCGCGCTGAACTGGTACGCCAACTCTGATGTACGGAACAACATTATCGCCATGAATCAATTTGGTGGTTTGTCGGTGACCAGTTCCTATTACACCTTCGCCTACAACGACGAATGGGGGAATGGCACGGATTACGGCTTGACAGTCCTCGGCGGGCTGGCGGTCGATCCGCTCATTTTCGATCCCGAAAACGGTAACTATGCTCTGTTTGAAATGTCCCCGTGCCGAAATGCGGGAGACCCCAATCCTCTGTACAATGATCCCGACGGCAGCCCCAACGACATAGGCGCAATGCCCGCGCAGGATTTCGATGGGAGTCCGATTGTTTCATTATTCGAGATTCCGAATGAGGTATATCACCATGTGACAACGGTAACACCGACTTTCAAGTTCGGTTTCCTATCCCCGCTGGGAACTATCGTTTCGGGAGTGGAACTTCAGGTTACAAGTGATACGACGTGGAATACGATCAATACATGGTCGCCACCGCTCTTTCCCACGGACATAGATTCGGTGGTCTATGCGGGCAGCCAGCTGCAGCGCGGAAAGTGGTACGCTGCGAGATTGCGAGTTAATTCGTCTGCAGGGTGGTCGCCTTGGCGGGCAATCACGTTCAAGGTAAATCGCCCGCCGTCTCCTCCGGTTTTGATGTCGCCTGACAACGTCATTCTCACGTCGATACCTTATCTCTTTACGCACCCGTCGGCCGATGGAGACGGCGATAAATTATCGTACCGTTTTCAAGTTTACGCCGATAGCAACTTTCACCTGATCGAATGGGAGAACCTGGTTGAAGGTCAAGAAGGCAACATATCGGATTTGCCCAATATCAATGCTGTCGAAAATAGCGGTCACTGGTGGTTTGTCACCGCCTGGGACGGATATCAATTCGGAGTACGCTCCGGGCCAATGACGTTTGGAATCGATCACACTCCGAGCGCACCCGGTACCGCCCGACCGCTCTACCCGATTGAAGGGGCCGACCATCTGGCAATTTACGATCTTAAGCCCAATTTTCAATGGGATTCACCGCTGGATCCGGATCCGATCGAACAGTTCTCGTACCGCGTTGAGCTGTCCTCGGACTCGCTATTCACAAGTCCGAAAGTTGGGCTGGTCTCAAATCTTACTCACTTCCAATTCAGCGATTCTCTCCATGAGGGAACCAAGTACTGGTGGCGAGTATTTGCAACGGACCGTTATGGGCTTCCGTCAACATATACCGTAAGCCGAAGCTTTTGGTCCTGGCGATTGGGTGATCTTGACAATTCGCATGGTACTGATATCAGTGACCTTTCAAGACTGATCGACTATCTGTACATCAGTTTTTCACCGATTACGCCACCACTCGTGGCCGATGTTGATGGAGACTGTCGGGTAGATATTGCCGATTTGTCTCGCCTCATAGACTATCTCTACATTTCCTTTGGCGCTCTACGTGCGGGGTGTGCGCCCTGAGACTGTATCGATAGTCGGGGGACTTGCCTGAAATCGGTAAATCCATTACACTTGCCCCGTCAATTGAATCGGTCGGAGTCAATAGGCGGGAAGCTCCGGCGCGTCTGCAAACCCGCCTTAGAAAGCAGCCCTTGTGGCTTTTTGTACCATTCTCTTTATCGCCGACATCTGCGGCCGTCCCGGACGTCAGGCGGTCGCCCACTTAACCAAACCTCTCAAAGAAAAGTACGGCGCCGATTATGTGATCGCCAATATCGAAAATTCGGCGGGCGGCTTTGGGATCACCCCGGAAATGTCGCGCAAGATTTACACTTACGGTGTCAATATGCAGACCTCCGGCAATCATATCTGGGACCGGGTGCAGATACTTGAGTATCTCGAAGAACAACCGCGCCTGTTGCGGCCGGCGAATTTCCCGTCGCAAGTTCCGGGGCGCGGATACTATGTCGACACGATCGGCAATATCAAGATCGCGACGATCAGCCTGATGGGGCGGGTGTATATGCCGAACACCGACGATCCGTTTCGCACCGGGAATCGAATTATCAACGAAGTCTCCAAAGAGACGCCGATTATTTTCGTCGATTTCCACGCCGAAGCGACTTCTGAAAAGCAGGCGTTCTTGCATTATGTCGACGGAAAAGTCTCGGCGGTGATCGGCACCCACACGCATGTGCCGACAGCGGACGCGCAGATTACCAAGCGCGGGACTGCTTTTCAGGCCGACGCCGGCATGACCGGCGCGCATGATTCGATCATCGGGATGGAAAAGGGACCGTCGCTCGGCAGATTCCTGACCGGAATGCCGAAACGCTTCACGACGGCGACCGATGATGTCAAAATTATGGGTGTTGTCGTCAAAGTGAATATCGAGGACGGCCGCGCGGAGCATATCGAGCGGTTCCAGGAAGATTTCGATCTGGCCAAAGTACAAAATCCGATTTCAGTGGATGACGAGTGATCCGATGCCCGCTCAACTGATCGAAGGAAAGGTCGTCTCCGAGCATATTCTCGGATCGCTCAAGCCGCGAATCGAAGCGCTCGCACAGCGCGGTGTCACACCCGGATTGGCGGCGGTGTTGATCGGCGATGATCCTGCCTCGGCAACGTATGTGAATTCGAAAGCCAAGGCCTGCTCAAAGCTCGGCCTGTATTCAGAAGTCATCACCCGCCCGGCAGGCACGACGCAGGCAGACCTTTTGAAAATTGTCGATGATCTGAACCGCAATCCAAAGATTCACGGGATACTGGTGCAGTCGCCGCTGCCGAAACATTTGGATGAACTTGCGGTGACGGTTGCGATTGATCCGAAAAGAGATGTCGACGGATTTCACCCGTTCAATGTGGGGATGCTGCTTTTGGGGAAACCGACGTTGATATCCTGCACACCGTACGGAATTATCAAACTGCTCGAATACTACGAAATCGAAACTGCGGGGAAGAGTGTGGTGGTGGTTGGCAGGTCGAACATTGTCGGCAAACCGATTGCGGCGCTCCTGATGCAAAAGGGAAAGGGGGCCGATGCGACAGTTACAGTCGCGCATTCGCGTACGCCCAATCTCGCTGAAGTCACCCGCGGCGCGGATATCATCATCGCTGCTATTGGCAAGCCGAACACAATTCGGCCGGAGATGATTCGCGATGGCGCGGTGATTGTCGATGTCGGTATCAATCGAGTCGACGACGCATCGACTCCCAAAGGGTATCGAATTGTCGGCGATGTTGATTTCGCGGGATGTTTACCGAAGGCGTCATGGATCACGCCCGTGCCGGGTGGCGTGGGGCTTATGACCATTGCGATGCTGATGACAAATACGGTCCTCGCGGCTGAAATGTCGGTGGCCTGACGCTCTCTCGGCTAAGCACTAAACTTTCGAAAACCTGCAATCTGTTACATATTTGAACAATTCTTGTTTGGTTTTCCACGTGGGGCAGTATCTGCGCCGGTAGAAAGTGGAGTTGGAGGCTTGGTTCGGCACGTATAACGTGTTGATAATCAGTAAGTTGTTCTTGGAATTGGTAGGGGCTTCCTGTTCCGGTTTAGCTCGGCAGGATTTTTCCCATTAACTCTTTGGGCGGCATCGCGATTGCTCAATTTTTGCACGGAGAAATACGCCTACGTGAGCCAGTGCCTTTACATATTCGGAAAGTCGATTTTAAAGTCGATTGCTGGGGTGTCATTTGCGCTATTGTGCGTCGCTTCTTCAGTCTTTGCCGCTGGTCTGTCGAATTCACAAGTTCCAACGGGATTGTCAATTCAGTTTGATGGCCCTGTCCCACAAGGTCACATTGCCGTTATTGCGGGGACCACACTCAAAATTGACGCGAATACTTCCGCGTCTGAAAACATTCGCTACTCGTTCGATCCGGCGGGCGACTCCATCGGCTATTTCGACGGCGACTCGTTCGTTGCCACTCGAACGGGCACCGGCAGAATCATCGCAACCGACGGTGAATCGCGCGGCCAGTCAGCGCTGATTACGGTGAGTCCGGCGCAGCTCTCGGAAATTCTCTTGACGATTTCGGTCATTCAAGTGGTTGGACACCCTTTGGTGGGGACCGCCAAGTTCGTATTGCTTGACCAGTTCAACAACCTGCTGATCGATTACAATCTTGCCACCGATCCGATCACACTCGTGTGCGGCGGCGGGGCGCTTAGCCCGTCGGTTGTCAGCGACACGTTGCTATTTGATTCGGGAGTTGTCGATTTCCTGCCGATGGGGATGACCTATTCGGGTCAGTCGGCGCGGCGGGGGATTTACGCGACCAACGGAACGATCAGTTCAAATGAAGTAGTCGTGTCGTTTAACGGCTACGACGTGCACAACGCGCTTGATCTGCTCGGCAATACGGTGTCGACGATTTATTCCGGTCTCAAGACCGATGTGCGGGCGGTTCTGTCAAACGGCGGCGACCAGGTTGCGAGCCAGAAGCCACAGGTTAAGGCGTACTTTGCGTCGGGGAATTCCGGATCGGTGAAAAAGCTTTTTGACCCGCACGCGGGAGACTATCCCGACACCGTGTCGATAAACTTATCGACTGATGCGCTGGTGCCCGGCGCTGATACGCTTATTCTGGAGTGCGACAGCAAATACACGATCGGCGATTCTACTCTTTCTACAATTTCATACGCCAAATTCCCGGTGGCAGTGCTTCCGCCGGTTTCAATTTCGCTGGTAAGCGGATCGTTGCAGCCCGATTCGGTGTACGCCGGAATCCCGTTCGCGGCGGGTCTCGATCTCAAGCTGACGGGGGTTCAACTGCCCGTAGATTCAACCAGACTTGTTCTTGGGCTTTCAGCGTCGATCAACGGTCCGTTGCTCACCACGATATTTTCCGGGATGCCGAGTGCGCTCACCGTGAATGATTCGCTTTTGCGGTATTCAGGACTGTCCTCGTCGGTCAATCCGTCGGATGTGGTCAGCGGCAGTTTGTATCTCTTCAGAGCCGGAGTCACAGTGTACACAGGAGGCAACAAAGTGACACTCGACTCCGCGTATAGCGAGGGATTGACTATACTCGCTCCCGCCGCAATCAGTGTCGATACCGGATCGGTAGCGCCGTCATTTGTAGTGGAGCGGGACGAAAAGCAATTTGCATTTGACATCGTCGTGCTCGGCACCAAACCGCTGATTGTCGATCCCGCGACGGCGAGTTTCCGTGTGCAAACCTCCGGGTTTTCCAATTCCCGATCGATCATCATCGAAAACAACGTGCTCAATCCAGGTATCAACCATGTCACTACCCAGAAGATCATCTTCCCGTCGGTCATCGCCGGCACATTCTTATCTCTGAGTGCAACTTTCGACTATCAACAGCCGGGCGCGGACAATAAGCAAACCTATTCGACGAATTTTTCCGGAAAGACAATTTATGTCCGGCCGCGACCGGTGGTCTTGATTACCAGCACCAAGGCCTTTTCTCAAAATGCGCCTCACGTGAATACCGGCCAGAGTTTCCACATTGACGTTGTCGTGCAGACCACCGCCGAAGTAGACAATCTGCTGGTGCGACTCCGTTCTGAGGGGAACTCGAAGTTCCAGGGTGACGCCGTTGTGCCGCACATTCTGGCATACGACTCTGCGATTGTGCAATTCATGATTATTGCAGACACCGCCACGACGGCTGCCGAAGTATTCACTTCCGAGATAGGAACCCCTGAGGTGGATATCGAACAGGCGCTGGACAATGTCGAAATAGTCACAATCGAGCGTCCGGCGGAACTGACGTTTACACATTCGCTGGTGGGTACGGTCAATGGCGTGGTCGCTCCGCGATCAAACTTTGGGCTCAATCTGCAGCTTACTAACGCTGGCACCGCTCCCATTTCACCGGGGATATTCACGTTCACCTCGGGCGGTGTGCCGCTCGGGCTAGCCGATCCGCTTTTGGACACGATCGATGATCGATCTCCTATCAGCTATGAACTGACGGCGCCCAACTTTGATACTGCCGTTCAGATTCAGCTGCAGTTCACGCAATTGCCGATCGACAGTAACACGGGCCTCCCGGCGACCATCAATGCGACTGGGTTTACGTCGACGATTTTTGTTTCCAAGCTCGACACCCGCCTTCATGCCGATGTCGCCTCGCTCGGTTCAGGCGTTGTTACCGGCGGCGAAGACAAGACCCTTGCCACCGTGACCCTGTCACTGGCCGGTACTTCGACGTTGGCTGGTGTCCGAGTGCAGGACATGACACTCGCGCTTTCGGACAGGGACGGACACCCGATTAGCGCCCGCGATGTCTTCGTGATCGGCAACACGTCGGTGTACAACGACGGCGTCAAAGTGTCGCAGACAACTTCCGGCAACGATGCCATCAAGTTCAACTTCGCCGATCTGGTCGTAACCACCGCGCAGCCGCTTGAGTTGACAATTCGCGGACTGCTTCAATCACAGCTTCCAAAGGGAATCATCATCCGGGCGCTGGCGTCCGGCATCCATGCCTCCTATGACAGCGGCCCGCTGATGGGACAGCCGATCGACGTTGAAGGTCCCGACGGCAATGATCTGCTCTTCGAATTGCCGCTTGAAGTCACCGGTGCGACATTGGCCGGTTCACTGGTGGTACGCGACAATCCATACAATCCCGATACCGGTCCGGCCGAGTTCCGTTTTCTGTCGACCGACCCGGACGGCATACGATTCCAGGTGTTCACACTCGACGGGCAGTTGGTGTATGAAGTGGAAAAGGCGATTGTCCACGCGGAGAATAGCGGCGAGCCATTTGAGCAAGTGCTCTGGGACGGTCGCAACGCCAGCGGCGACTATGTGCGCAACGGCGTCTATCTGGTGGTCGTGACCGGCAAGAAGACGCTTGAACAGGCGATCCTGAAATTGGCGGTTGTGCGATGAAGATGCGTTCGATCATACTGCCGTGCCTGTTCGCTGTCGGATTGGCGGCGAGTTCATGGTCGGCCAACGACGCCGGTCGGACAACCCCGCTGGTCATTGGCGCAGGAGGACGCGGGATTGGCATGGGAGGCGGGATGTCGGCCTTGGCCGATGACGCCTCGTCGGTGTATTACAATCCGGCCGGACTTTCACTTCTGAGTTATCAGGAGTTTGCAGCCCAGCACACGCTACTGGCTACGAAAACTATCTATGACTATGGCGCGTGGGTTTACCCGATTACTGCCAAAGCAGGTATCGGAATCGGTTACGCGCGCATCGGAACCGGCGATATCATCAGGCGCGTTAATTTCCAGGCGTTGGGAACGTTTGACTACGCTGAATCCGAACTGATGTTCGGCTACGGACAGAGAATCGGCGCGGTTTCAGCCGGTCTGACCCTTCGAATCCTAAATCAAAAAATCGAAGAGTACTCCGACTACGGCATCGGACTGGATGCCGGCCTGATCTACAGAATACGCAGGCAGGTGTTCGCAAGCTTCGTTTGGCGGGAGGCGATCCAGACAGAAATCACACTGAAGTCGGTGACAGAAAAAGCCCCGCACACGTTCGTCGGCGGGCTTGGGATAAAGTCGATTCGTCTTTCGGAAGCAACCCGAATTTCTGCAACCGCTACGATGGAAAAGACCGACGGCCGCGACGTACTGTTTCATGGCGGCGGCGAAGTGCTTCTGTACAACGCCTGTGCTCTGCGCGGCGGGTGGGACAGAAATAATCTCGTCGTAGGGGCCGGAGCCAGGGCCGGAAGAATCGGAATCGACTACGCTTTCAAACTGCAGGACGACATCGCGGACCAGCACTCCGTTTCGCTCTCAATCCTGATCGGGCCTTCGGTTGATGATCGCCAGCGGCGCCGTGATTCACTTCGCAATGCGCTGATTACCATTGACCCCCACACGATCTATTTGAATGCGCTCAAAGACACCGCGAACGCCTATATGCACCAGTTCCGTCTCGATTCGGCGCTCGCCTACTTCCAGAAGCTGTACGCCGAAGACTCAACCAATCAGGAGTATATCGGGACAATTGCGGCGATCGAAAATGCGCAGCGTGTTCAGCGCGAACAGGAAGAACAGTTGCGCGCCACGCAGCGGGAACTCGGCCAGTTTGTTCAGTCTTACTACGATCAGGCCAACGCGTTCTATCAGAAGAAGTACTATAGCGCGGCTTCGGATCTGCTCAAGCTGATTTTCGACATCCAGCCGAATCACGAGGCGGCACGGGCGCTCCAGAGTGACATCTCCGTAGCGATCAGCGCCGATATCGCCGCCTACACCGACAGCGCCAAAGTGGCCGAGGCGGCCGGGAAGCGCATCGAGATTATCGAGTCGTGCGATCGAATCCTGTCGCTTGATTCCACCAATGTCTGGGCGAAAGAGGCCCGTGCGCGCGCATTGGCGGGAATGGACGTCGACAAGCACCTGAAAATTGGCATCGAGTTGTTCAATCAGGGACAGATGGCCGAGGCCGCCAAGCGTTTCCGCTCGGTGCTCGAAGCTCGGCAAGGTGACATCGTCGCTCTTGAGTATCTCAAAAAAATCGAGACGCCGCAGTCACGGGTGGCCACGCTTGAAGACCTTCAGCAGGACAAGGTCATGTGGCCATTGTATCTTGAGGGCATGCGCCATATGCGCGACAAGGAGTACAACAAAGCGATCGAGGCCTGGGAAAAAGTGCTCAAGGCGTACCCGAATCAGACAGATACGAAGAATAACATCGAGCAGGCAAAACTCCGTCAGGCCACGGAGCAGAGCGGAAAGTAAACGAGCTAACTTTTAGCTGGCGCAAGTCGGCATAGTCCGGTTTTTTCTCCGCTATGTTCAACCGCCCGATCAAGGAAATCAACGCCGAATTTCTGGCGGAAGAGAAGTATCTCGAATCAATCCAACGGGTCGTGCGCGAGGCCTGCGGCGCCGCCGGCATGTCGCGCAAAACGATGGCTGCAGTCCTTCTGGCCATGGAAGAGGCGGCGACCAATGTCATCCGCCACGCGTATCTGTACGAAAAGGGGCTGCTCCGACTCAGAATCGTCATCTACAAAAAACTCGTTTCATTCTCGCTTATTGACACCGGACGCTCGTTCGATCCCTCCGGCACCGGCGAGCTCGATCTGAATCGACTCGTCGAATCGGGGCGCAAAGGCGGGCTCGGATTCTACATGATTCAAAAAATCATGGATCGGGTGCAGTATATCTCGTCGGCCGGGTTCAACGAACTGCGGATGATTAAGCGGCTCGATACTTCGTCGCCCGATGCCCCGCCGCTGGTCGGACGCCTTTTTAGTTTACGCGTACGGTTTTCGGTCTGGACCTTTCTGATTGTAAGTTTCATCATCGCGACCGCGTTTTGGTTTGTCAATCAGCGCACGGTGGCCGGGATTTACAAGCATCTGGATCAGACGGTCGAAGCGCTGGCCAAATCGGTCGCCGAACAGGCCAAGGGGTACATTATCAATCGGCGAAGCGATGTCGAATTCGACGAACTCATGGTCTCGTATTCCAATTCCAATCCACTCTTAAAGGTCATTGTGCTGGTTGATTCGAGCGGGATGGTGCTGGCGCATTCGGAGGACATTCGGAATATCCGCAAACCCTATCGATATCCGGATGGGGTAGATACTTCGATCATCGATTTCCCTCAACTGTATAATGCGGGCAATGTCGAACTTCGCTACTTAGTTACACGCATTCACGCGCGCGACCGTAATCTCGGCACGGTTCACATGACCTACTCCGATGAAACTTATGTCGCCCAATTGGTCGAAGCGCGCAACGCCACCTTGATATTGACCGCCATCTTGCTTTTAGTGGGTATCGGCGGCATTTATCTGCTTTCGAATTACTTTGTGCGGCCAATCGTCAAGATCACCCAGCGGGTGCGGCGGTTTTCGCAGGGAGATGTCGACACTGAAATCCCGCTTGAGGGCGCCGACGAATTTTTCGAGATCGCCAGCGCGCTGAATGACATGATGACGCGTTTGAGCCGTGATCGTCGCAATGTGATTGAGCGGGAACGTATGGCGAAAGAAATCGAAGTCGCCTCGCAAATCCAGAAGACGCTTTTGCCTGCCGAGATTCCGCAGATACCGTCGCTTGATGTCAAGGCGTTTTATCGCGCGGCGTCGCATGTCGGCGGTGATTTGTATGACATTTTTGATATTGGCTCGCGCCGATATGCGATGGTAGTTGCCGATGTTTCCGGCAAGGGTGTGCCGGCGTCGCTGGTGATGTCGATGCTGCGAACGGTGCTCCGCATGGAAGCGGCGCGTTACGGTTCGGCAAGGGAGACACTCATTGCGGTCAATGACTATATGGTCAAGAATACGCCGCCGGGGATGTTTATCA
>CAYVWS010000076.1:0-11984 GCA_964455535.1 uncultured Ignavibacteriales bacterium
ATCAACTCTTTGATCTTGAATACACCGATCAGGCCGTGCACATGGGCGGTGGGAATCGGAATAATCTCATCAATCCCGGGATTGCCCGAAAACAACTGGCTCAGTGACTCGGGAGTCAGAACCGTCACGTGCGATCCGGGATGCACCTCGCGTGCTTCGTTGATCAGTGGCAGCGCCATAATGCAGTCGCCAAGATGGTTCGGCGTACGGATGAGAACTTTCACACTCATGCGATCAGTCCAGCTTCCAGCGGCGATGTGTCCAAAGCCATTGATCGGGGAACTTACGGATGACATCCTCGAAAAATCGCGAGTATTCTTCGGTCATCTTCCGGAGGTCGGCTTCTTCATCGCCGGAATGCGGCGGATAGATCGGCTTTCCTTTGATTACTTCGTGGCGATCGTAGCGGATTCTTCGCAGCATCATGGGCAAAAGAGGACAGTCGGCGCGAATGGCAAACAGCGCCGGCCCGCGCACGGTTGCGGCGGGGCGTCCGAAAAACTGCACTGTCACGCCGCCCGACGAAGCATGTTGATCGGCAACCAATCCCGTTAGGTGATTTTGTTTGAGCGCCTTAAATACCGACCGGGCGCTTGTTGAGAGTCGGATGACTCCGAAACCCATTCCCTTGCGAAGTCCGACAAGAAGGTTGTCGACTTTCTCGTTGTGCTGAGTCCCCATCAAGAAATCCATCTGATACTCAAAAGTGCCTGCCCAGGCGCCCAGCAGCTCCCAGCAGCCGAAATGGGCGGTGACGATGATCCCGCCGTGGCCGTGTTGCATAGCTTCGTGAAGCTCAGAACCATCGCGTTCGGGCACGATCCGCTTGACACCGTCGATCCCGAGCTTACCAAAGCGCGCAAACTCGACCAGCGTTCGGCCGGTGTTGCGAAATACTTCGTTCACAATTCGACGACGCTCATCTTGGGAGAGTTCCGGCATCGCGCGCCGTAGATTTTCCATAGCGATTCGTCGCCGTGAGGCGAGAATGACTCCCGAGGCCGCACCAAGCCATGCGCCAAACTTGTCGGCCCAGCTGGCGGGGAGCGCGTTCGCCAGCGTGACTCCGGTTGCCGCCCCCCAATATTCGAGCGTGTGGCTTATCTTCGCCATGGCTCGTCGTCATCGTCGAAATTGTCGGGGTCTTCAAATTCATCGGTATCGGTCTTCTCCGACTCAGCCGGGTCGCCGTAGTCGAAATCTTTCGATTCGTACTTCTCTTCCCGCTCCCACTGTTTGTAGTAGGCGCGACGGCGTCGCCATTGCAGGTATCCGCCCAAAATCAGAATGAATGCCAAAGCAAGCCAGAAATACATCGTGTCCGCCAACAAACTCGTCGCATTGAATCGTTCTTCCAAATATACGCGGAACTCTTTTTCAAAGTCAGCATAATTGGAGCCGGTGGAGGCCATCAGCGCCGAATCGACCGACTTCCCCTGCGCAACGTGATCGAGAAATCGATTGACTGCCTCCGTGCCGTACTGCTTGTACAAATAGTTGACCGCCTGAAACGAAGTCGCGTAAGCCACATGCGCGGGACCTTCGCCAAAACGATTCACATATTCGATTGTATCGAGTGTCAGGAACTGACGAAAAACCCCGGCTTTGCTCAACGTTAAATTGTCAGACCAGGTCCACTGCTGCGAGACTTTCATCGCCAGCCCTTCGTCGAACCAGCGCGGCGCGAGATAAAATCCGGTGCGTGCGGCCAGCGCCAAGTGCGAATATTCATGCGCCAGCAGTTCCTCAAGCGGGCGATTGACATTGAAATGATACGGCGACTTGATGACAATCATGTGCAGCGCCGGAATCGCCGCGGCTGCGCCCCAGTCGGGGAATTTACCCAGGATTAGTGAATCGAATTCCGCCTGATTGTCTACGATGTGGATTTCCGGCTTGTATTCAAGCGTATCCCGCAACAAGTCGTGAAGCTGCCGCCGCGACACATCAAGCACCGAGTCGACTGTCGGTTTCAATTTGGGCGTACTGAGATAATACACAAAGTGCTCGGTCTCCACCCGTTCCGTGGCCGCCGAAATCCGGCCGAACCAACAAAGGAGAATCCCGACACAAACGATCATCCATTTGTACATACAGGTAAGTATAGATTAGTTGTTTGCCAATGCCAAGCAGCTTGCGCCCCTCGAAAATTCGCCGACACTCTCTCTTCCGTCATCCCCGCGAAAGATGGGACCCTTCTTCGGCCTTCTTCCTCATGTCCCCACCCGATTGACAATCTTATCCTCTATTACGATATTCGGTTCTGACAATTTCTAACTTTGGAGTTACGACATGAATGTTTTTGATTATTGCATGCAGATGGAAGCCGACGGCCGCGCCTATTACTTAGATCACGCCGAGCGGGTGCATATCCCGGCCCTGAAGCAGATTCTGCATAACCTCGCCGACGACGAGCTCAAGCACTACAACTTGTTCAAGGCCCTGCGCGACGGCGCCTCGGCTGAATACAAGAATTCCGATGCGACCAAAATCCTGATGAACACCAAAAACGTTTTCCAGCAGCTACGCGAAATCGAATCGGCCGCGCCGATGGGCAGCGATCCGCGCACCGTCTGGCAGAAGGCGCAGGATGTCGAGAAGGAATCCGAAGAATATTATCGCAAGGAAGCGGACAAGCTCTCCGATGCCAATCAGAAACAGATTCTGAACAAGATCGCCGATGAAGAGCACAAGCACTGGGTAGCGCTTCAACATGTAATGGAATTTTTGGATCGCCCCAAGGCGTTTTTGGAAAACGCCGAGTGGAACGCCCTCGACGAGTAATCTCAATTGTGGCTTCAGGTGCCCTCACCTGACGCCTTTGTTTTGATAGCTGACCGCTCCGCGGTCGGATTGTCTCAAAAGCGTGTTGTCAGGCCTCCCGGCCTGACAACTATTTGAGAAAGGGGAGTACGTGAGCATCCGGGCATCGTTTCTTATCATCATTCTTGTTCTGGTCTCAAGCACGCACGCCTTTGACGGCAAGCGCAAGGGGTTTGTGCTGGGAGGGGGGATTGGACTTGCGCCAACAGCAAGTCTGTCTTGTTCCGACGCACTGGTGAAGAGCACTGCGATAGCGGGCGGATATGATATATTTGCCGGCAAGGGACTCTCGGAACGCAACCAAGTGTATTTGGACCTTCGGCAGATGGTGGGTGACGCCGACGGATTATCGGATGTCTGGATACTTCACGGGTACTTCGGAGTCACTTGGAGAAGGTACTTGTCATTGGCTAAACACCCTCTGTTTTCCTCCTTGGGGCTGGGGCGCGTCGTCGTAGGATCGTTGGATTTTCGCCGAAAACAGGTGCACGATCCGCTATTGGACTCTTACTCGAATTCCACTGGAACAGGTTGGGGCTACACTATTGGTCTTGGATATCAATGGCGCAAGCACGTCGATGTTTCGCTAAACTATTGTGCGGGCGGATTTGACGTCGATGACGGCAGTCACACCAGTACACACTGGTTTGATCTGACGGCAACTCTCATGTTGTTTTGATGTCGAACCAGCCGACCGCTTTGCGGCCGGATTATCTCAGAAACGACGTGTCAGGCCTTCCGGCCTGACACTTTTTGTTTCAGACTCCAACCAAGGTATTGTGCGTGACTGACGCCATCCAAATCATCTGCTAAATTCTTCTTGCGATCCGCCCGATAATCTTACATATTATAACAGCAAAGATTTTCGGAGGACCATAAGTGCTTGACATACAATCGATTTTGAGACCATACAACCCTTGGGCCGAGGGTGAGCCCCACTCATTTGCCTCTCTCCCAAAGTTTCACAGACCGGTATTCGATCAGTTGTTTCAGGACCTGGAAAATCTGCCTCAGATACTCTCGATCACAGGCCCAAGGCGAATTGGAAAGAGTACGCTGCTTCGCCAGCTAATTCGCAAACTCGTTGAACAGAACATTTCGCCTTCGCATATCATTTATTATTCCTTCGACGATCCCGCATTACTTTCTCGCGGAGTTGATGTCAACGATGTTATCGACTGGATGATGAAGACAGCCCTACATCAGAAGGAGAGTGGTAAGACCTACTTGTTCCTTGATGAAATCCAGAGGTTGGAGCGGTGGGAGCTGTATTTGAAGAAGTACTATGACTTGAGTTACCCCGTCCGAATAGTCGTTTCAGGCTCGGCTTCTTCACCTATCTTCAAGAAGAGCCGAGAAAGCCTAATGGGGAGAATCAAAGAAACCCACCTCCTCCCTTTTTCATTTTGCGAGTATGCCTTGTTGCATTCGGCCAGCGACGCTGCGCTGCATGGCGTTGTCCAAACCGCCGCACACACGGGCAAGCAGATCCAGGCAAAGCTAGTCGAAGACCCTTCAGCAGACTTTTCGCGTGCGCTGTGGATTCGTCCCACCCCGAGCCTGCAGTCTAAGCTTGATACGCTGCTAGTGAAATACATGGATGAAGGCGGTTTCCCGGAAGTCTGGCGTTTACCCGATCGGACCGCCAAACAAGATTACCTATTCGATAATCAGGTCAAAAAGGTAATTTATGAAGACCTGATTCTGGCGGCAGAACTCCGAAAACCAGAATTGTTGAAACAGTTCTATATTTCACTGCTTGAAGCACCCGGGCGGGAGGTGAACACTCAGAAGATCGCATCTACCACCGGTATACGGTCATCGCAAATCGAAAAATACCTGCCGCTGCTGGAAATGACCGACCTTGTGTATCGGGTACCTAAATTCCGTAGCGGAAAGCTTCAAGTCCGACGAGGGCTGGTGAAATTCTATCTTGTCGATTTGGCGCTTCGGAATGCCGTCTTACGTCTCGGTGACAACTTTGACCTCGACACCGCCACTCTTGGATTATACGCTGAAAATTTGATATTCTTGCTCTTACGGAAAGTGCGGGGATTCGTGCAAGTTGATTACTATCGCGATCAAAAATCCGAGATCGATTTCATCGCTCACATCGGACCTCGTCGGTACCTTGCTGTCGAAGTGAAATACCAAAACTCAATCTCGAATCACGACTTGACCGGCCTTCAGCATTTCTCGTCGAGATATCCCGGCAAGTCAACCTGCTACCTCATCACAAAGAACTGGAACGACTTTGAACCCGGCGCAGGGATTCGGATGATTCCGCTTCCAATGTTTCTACTGCAATTCGACTGAGTTTATGGATCGAGATAATCGCCTGAACGATATCCCGGCTCGAATCGCGCTATCCCCCCCTACTCCAACCCCACCAGCTTTCGCAAACGCGAAACTTCGGAATTCGTCAACAGTCGCCACTGGCCCATCCCCAGTCCCTTGGCAGTGATACCTGCAAACTCCACGCGCGTCAACTGTTCGACCGGATGGCCGACTTTCTTGCATAACTGTTTCACTTCGCGCTTGCGGCCTTCGGTCAAAATCAGTCGCAGACGTGTCGAATTCGTTCCGTAATTGAGAATGTGCACGATCGCTTTTCCGACCCCGCCGTCGTCGAGCTTAATCCCCGCCTGAATCTTAACGCCTGCTTCCTTCTCGAACTTCCCTTTTACTCTCGCCTCGTACACTTTGGTTACTTCGAACTTCGGATGCGCCAAACGAAACGCCAGGTCACCGTCGTTGGTCAACAGCAACACCCCTTCGGTGTCGTAATCGAGTCGACCGATGGGATAGACGCGATGCTTGAGTTTCTTCAAAAGCTGCACCACTGTCTTGCGGCGAAACGGATCGACCAGTGTCGACATGACATTTGACGGTTTGTTCAGAAGTACATAGACAAGCTCAGTTACCGGCGCAACAGGGAGACCGTCGACTTTGACGACATCAATCGCCTCATCGATCACCACCCCCGGTTTTTCGACAATCTTGTCGTTGACCGACACGCGGCGCGCCTCGATCATCCCGTCGCCCCCGCGACGTGAAGTCACTCCGCATATCGAAAGATATTTATTGAGCCGAATCATCGGCGATTCCGTTCCCCGGTGTGCACGGTGCGCGGTCGGCGATCCACAATCAGGTGGTCTCGGTCGAAGAAACGTGCGTTTCTGGAAGCGTTTCGGAATTTAACTCTACCGTCTCGATATCCTCCGGCGATTCCGTTTTCGTTTTCAGCACCAGATTTCGGCGTTCGAGTTCAATCGAGGGCACTTCGGGAGTTTCATCTATCTCAATCGGCTCTTCTTCACGTTCGCGGCTCGCCGGATCGAAAGTCCCGTCGGCGACATTGAGCTTGGACATCAATCGCGCGGCCGCGGCCGGATCGGTCAGATTGAGCATCGTCTGCGCCTGCGACGTTGTCGCCGCCATCAACTCGTCGATTTCCGCAAGTTTCGGAAGCGCCTCAAGACTCGACATCCCGAAGAATTTCAGGAATTCATCGGTAGTGCCATATTGCAGCGGCTTGCCAACACCTTTGGCGCGCCCGGTGATCGACACCATATTGCGCTCAAGCAGCGTGTGCAGAACGCCGTCGGACGCCACTCCACGAATATGCTCGATCTCCGATTTAGTCACCGGCTGCTTGTAGGCGATTATCGCGAGTGTTTCAAGCGCGGCCTGCGTCAAACGAAGTTTGCGATGCCGCGTGAACAACTCTTCGACATACCCGGTGTACTCCGACAGCACATAAAACTGATACCCGCCGGCGATCTCGCGAATCCGGAACGACGAATTCCCCTCGGCATATCTTGTATTCAATTCCGCGACTGCCTGCGCCGCTTTCGACGGTGTCAGTTCCGGAATCACTTCGCAGATCTTGTTAACTGCCAGCGGTTCGGGCGAAGCCAGCACCACCGCTTCGACTGCGGCATGTATCGATGAAGTTGCGTTCATTCGGATTCTCCTTCTTCTGCGGCCACCGCGACAAGCTCGGCGGCGGCATCGTCAAGCGGACGGTCATCGGTGAAGCGCTCACCGCGGTAAATGCGCATCTCGGCAAACGGCCACGACTGTTCGACTGAAATTCGTCGCACCCGCGCCAGTTCCAGCACCGCAATGAAAGTAACCACCGCCATTATCTTTGAGGGCGCGTCGGCACAAAGCTGCCGGAACGTCGCCATTTCTTCCTCCGTCAATTTGCCCAGAACGATTTCGATCCGCTCTTCCATCGAGGTTTCTTCGGGCACCACCTGATGAAACATCTCAGCCCGTCGCGTGGTCAGCATCGTGCGATAGGCGCCGAGCAGATCGAAAAGCGTGGTCGCCGGTGAAAGCTCGATTTTTACTCCCAGATTGGTAACAAGCGGCGGAGGAACATAATACTGTTCTTCACGCAACGCCCGCTCGCGCAATCTCTCTGACGCTTCTTTGTATTTCTTGTATTCAACTAACGCGAGTATCAATTCTTCGCGCGGATCGGGCTCTTCCGGATCGTTTTCGTCGCGCGGTAGCAGCAACTTGGTCTTAATGCGAATCAATGTCGCCGCCATCAGCACAAACTCGCCGGCGACTTCTAAATCGAGCGTCTGCATCAGTTCGATATATTTCAGGTACTGCTTGGTGATCCGCGCAATCGGAATGTCGTAGATGTCGACTTCTTCCTGCTTGATCAGATAGAGCAGCAGATCGAGCGGCCCGCTGAAGACATCGAGCTGTACCTGATACGAATCGCTTTGGGTCTCTATTATCGAATCGTTTAACATCGTTACTTCCTATAATCCATCTTCATCGCGGCGCGAACTTTGCCCATCACATTCTGCGCTCTCTGGCGCGCCCGCTCGGCGCCGGTTGCAAGCACATCCCAGACAAAGTCGGGCTGTTTCACCAACTCGGCACGCTTCTCCCGAATCGGCGCTAACGCGCCATTTAGGTTCGCGACCAGTTTCATCTTGCAGTCAACGCACCCCAATGTACCTGATCTACACCCCGGCGCAATTTCATTCTCGCATATCGCCTTGTCGGTATAGATTCTATGTAACAAATACACCGGACAAATCTCCGGCGTTCCCGGGTCGCCCTGCCGCAATTTCTTGGGATCAGTGTAATACCCGCGCAGGATTTTCTCGGTCTGCTTGTCGCTGGCCTCAATCGGGATATGGTTGCCGTACGACTTGGACATCTTCCGGTTGTCCGACCCCAGAATCAGCGGAATCTCGGTAAACATTGCCTCCGGCTCAGCGAACACCTTCTTATATGTGGTGTTGAACCGCTTGGCTAAATCGGCCGCCAGCCAAATATGCTTCTCCTGATCTTTCCCTACCGGCACTTTGTTGGCATTGTACAGGCAAATATCCGCCGCCTGAAGCACAGGATATCCCAAAAACCCGTACGAATCGAGCGTGTCTTTCTTTTCTTGGTAAGTAGGTAGACGAGTCAAAGTCGGCACGGTGATCATCACCGAAAACAACCAGTGCAGTTCAACATGCTCTTTTACATCCGACTGAATAAATACCGCGCACTTCTCCGGATCGATTCCGGCCGCCAGCCAGTCGATCGCCATTTGATAGATATTCTCTCTGAGCTTGCTGGTATCTTCCCACTCGCCGGTCAGCGCATGCCAGTCGACCACGCAGAGATACATCCAGTATTGATCCTGCAGCCGTACCCAATTCCGAAGCGCGCCTTCAAGATTCCCCAAATGCAACGCTCCGGTCGGCTGCATCCCCGAAAGAATCGTCTCTTTCTTGGATGCCGTCCCGGTCGTCACCGCCTGAGTCTCGGGCTTTGTCGTCTCTGCTATTGCCATATGTTCGTTGCGTCAGGTCTTAGGCTTCCGTGACCTGACGCTCCTGTCATTGCGAGTGTCCCGCCCTTGGCGGGACCGAAGCAATCGCTCTTCCTCTTGTCACCCCGGCGAAGGCCGGGGCCCAGTCTTGTCTTCGTCTTTCTGTCATCCCAGCGAAAGCTGGGACCCATCTTCTCTTCCCGCCGAAACCCCTACGGTTCCGGCACTTACGGGGCCACCCACCCATCCGGGCGGACCACCCCAATCAGACGGGCCAGTTTACTCCCTAACAATGTTCAAATCAACTAAAATAGATAGTGCGCCGCCCTGTCCCAACCGGCGGTTTACCAAGACGCCAGGAACAAATCGAACGATTAACGATAGATACGTCCATTTACCGCTTGCTGGTGTTGCATACTTCTTCTTACTTTACGGTTACAATCGCCAATCAACCTTGCGGGAGAGAGAAAGACATGAAGGTGCTAATTGTCGCGGCTGCAATTGTCGCTTTAGCGGTTCCGAGCGGCGCGAAGCAACTCACCACAAAGAACGTGCACGGCTATCTTGGCGTTGGCGGCTCGTTTCCAACGGGTGGATTGTCAAGCTCTTGGAACATAGGTTTTCATGCTCAGGCAGGCGTTGGAATCAAAGTTGGCACGCAAGTCGAGCTGGTGCCAGCGCTTGGCATCCACTCCCTTGGTACGAAAAGAGGAGGATCCTACCTTAGTGGTGGCACTTTTCGTCCAGTGATGCTTGGTTGTGACTTCAAGTATGCGTTGTCGCCGTGGAGACCGCAGACGGGGCCATTCGTGCTTGGCGGCGTGGGTATAGGCAGCCCATGGGCCGGATCAAAGAGAATGAATGGTGTCGGACAGCCGTACTACCAAGTTGGCTTCGGCGTCGATATCAATACTTCACAACAACTGGCGCTTTCGCTTTCTATCCGCTACGTAGAATTGAAACTCTCCAGTGGTTCGGCCACGTGGGTTCCGATCACTGTCGCGCTAAAATTCTGACGTTCATGGCGCATACCGAAGTGTATCTACTTTCAGAACGCACCCTCGTCTGCCCCCAATTCGCAATAGATTGGCACGAAGCAAATGAGCAAATTTTCCACTTTTGAAAAGCCAATCTTGATTTCGTCTTGCAATTGGCTAAATTATCCATGATCATACTTCAGTTGAAGCGCGACAAGAGACAAGGATAGCATCGAGGCATTCAATGAACTTACTCAAACTGGCTACAGTAGTTTTTCTCATGGGCACCTCGAGCGGCGTATCTGCGGGCGGTCGATACTATTTCGGAGGTGGACCGGCCTTGCCGCTCACGACAACAGGAGACGGTTTCAAAACCGGTTTTCACCTGGAGTATGCGCGTGACTTCTTCATCTCGACACCCATTGTCGATTTGGTACCGTTTATTAGCTATAGCAGCTTAGCTCGGAAAAGAGCTACGGGCGAGAGCGGCGGAAACCTGGATATCGTGACGGTGGGCCCTGACCTTAAGTTAACATTGACCCGAACCGTCAAATTGACGTCGGTATACCCGATGGCGGGACTTGGGGTAGCGATTACAAACCGCCACAGCATCTCCGGTCCGGGGAGTTTGTCTGTTCCAAGCCAAACGAAAATTCGATTCTACTTCGATCTTGGGGCAGGAGCCGACCATAAGATCTCGTCGAGATTCTCCTTGTATATTTCAGCGCGCTATCTTCGTGTAGTCTCCGATGATAACGCCTCCGCAATACTGCCGATCACTTTGGGTATCTCCATAGATACATAGCCCGATTGAGATCCGGCGAGCCGCCTCAATCCACAACCAGATACCGTCGCCCCCAACTACTTCGATTTCGATTCGAACTGAGTGCGCAACGCTTCGCAGGCCCGCGCGATTACTCGGTCTGTCGTCGCCGACGCGGTCGGAATCTCGATATCGGCAAACTGCCAGAGTCCGTCGGCCGATATCATCTTTGCTGATTCGTTTGCGATAACTTCGGGCACATCCGCGAAGTCCATTCCCGAATCGGGGTAAATTCCACCCTGTGTTGTATCAAACTGGGGCAGATGACGTTCAATCTGACGTCCCGACGGCCGCACATACTGTGCAATCGTCAGTTTGATGCCCGACACGCTGTCGGGCAACGCATACAATTTTTGAATCATACCTTTGCCAAAAGTCCGCCGTCCAATCACTGTCGCGCGACGGTTGTCCTGAATCGCGGAGGCAAATATCTCAGCCGAAGAAACAGTGCTGTCGTCCACTAACAGCGCCATCGGCAGCGAACAAAGAACACCCGGTTGGGCCAGGCGCACGTCATCCGGCTCGGTGCGCGATTTTTCGGTGATCATCAGCCCGGAATCCAGAAACATATCAGCAACCGCCAACGCCGCTTTCTTTAGACCGCCGATATTGCCCCGAATATCAAGGATCAATCCCCGCGCCTTCAATCGAGCCACCGCCGCCAATGCGCTGTCCATATCAGTGGCAGTCGTTTGGGAAAAGTTCGTGATGCGGACATACGCAATATCCTCCGCACCGCCGAGCAGAAACTGACGATCCGATCCATCCACAACCTGCGCCCCACGTACGCTTGGCGTATTGATTACCTCACGCTGCAAAGCAAACGCGAGTGTGTCACCGCTTTCCCCGCGAACAATTTCGACGTTTACCATCGTCCCCGCCGCTCCGCGCAGTTTGGGAAATACTTCGTCGATCGAGAGTCCGTGCACCGGCACCCCGTCGATACTCCTTAACAAGTCTCCCGTTTTCATTCTCGCGCGATTAGCCGGAGAGTTCCGAAACACGCCCCCAACTGAGTACTGTCCGGTCAATGAATCCTGATCGATAAAGATGCCGATTCCACCGAACGACCCGGCCAAATTCACATTAAATTCCGCCCAGTCCGTCGGGTCTAAGTAACTCGAATACCTATCCAGCAATCCCAGGCCGCCGACAGACAATACTCTTAGGGCGCTGTCTCGCGACACCTTCTGCCAATAGTGCTGCTCAACCAAATCGGCAATGGCGTTGCGCTGTTGATCGGTAAGTGGAGCCGGATGTTCTTGCGCAATGACGATCGAAACCGTAGCACATGCGAAGAGTGAAGCCAGAACGAGCATATATGTCGACTTCGCCGCAGAAATGGAATTTCTCTTTGTGATAACGGAGCCCCGCGTCAATCCATAAACAAATACTGTCGCCAGCGGTCATCGCTCACGCCGATATACCGCTGGATGAAACTGATATGGCTGGGGTGCCCAGGTTTCTTGCGGAGTGTCATGCCGGCCTGCTCAGGGGTCCGGTCCCCCTTACGATTATTGCAGTCCACGCACGCGCACACCATGTTCTCCCAGATATCCGCCCC
>CAYVWS010000077.1:0-11894 GCA_964455535.1 uncultured Ignavibacteriales bacterium
GATCGGCTTCGGTGCGACCTTTGGATTCACCGTCATGGCGCGCATATCGCTCTTTATCAATCGTCTGCAATTCCTGCGTCGCTCGTGGATGCAGGTGGCTTTCGATAAGACCCAGGAGCACCACGACTCGCTGATTATGATCTTCTGGATCATGGTCGCGCTTGTTGCACTTTGGATCGTCTGGGAGTTCGTGCGCAAGTTCACACGCCGGTCAGCGGCATAATTTTTGAAGCGCAACATTTGCTTAAATAGCCCCGGCCAATGGTCGGGGTTATTTTTATGTTGCAATTTTACAGTCGTTGAATCAACAATGGCTCTTGGTTGTTCAATGAATACGGCGATGATCGACTGCGAAAGTCGTCGCTTTCAGTTTACTTCAACGCCGGTAACGGCTTACGGGCAAGATGAGATTGTTTTCTTAAGTTATTGAAGCATAAGGATTTGAGAATAGTGAAAAATCCGGCGTGATATAAGTCGCTTGGAATAAGGAGGTTATCGAAAAAATCTCTTGACATACAGGTAAGATTTTCCTACGCTTTCGTGTGGTGGATGGAACGTATATGGAGTTTCTAAACTAAGCTTAAGGGTAGCAACACAAAAGCACAGGGAAAGTGAGGTGGGGAATGGCCCGGATTGAGAAATCCACCCCAGCCAAGGTTGAGACCCCTTCGGTTAGTTCCGAGGATCAGTCGCAATCGAAATCGAAATTGTCAACGGCCGAAGCGAGGCGAGAGTATCAGCGCCGGTACTACCAGATGCACAAGGAAAAGGCAAAGGAGTACCAGCGGCAGTATAATCTCACCCACAAGAAGAAACTTCGCGGCGGACGCGGGAAGAGTGCGTTAAACGCGTCGCGCGAGGTTGTCAGATCAACTTTCAATACCGCCGACATCATGCACTCACCCGTGGAAAAGACGCTCAAGATGCTTGAGAAGATCATCCGCGGCGAACGACTCTTCACCATGTAATCGCGCCGCACAGTAACTGAGAAAGCGACCGGATTGTAAATATTCGGTCGCTTTTTGCTTGCCAAAGTCGGGATTTCAAGTAGATTACCTCCTTGATGCATTTGTTTATGTAAGTTATTAATAGACAAGGAGATAGTATGTCAGCCACGAAGGTTGGCGCAGGTAAGAAAGCACCCGCTGAGAAGCCGGCTCGCTCCAAATCTGCCAAAGCGCCGCAATCCGCCGATTCCTACACCGGCAAATACTACTACTTTTTCGGGGGCGGCAAAGCCGACGGCGAGGCCACCATGCGCGACCTGTTGGGCGGCAAAGGCGCCAACCTCGCCGAGATGACCAACGCCGGGATTCCGGTGCCTCCTGGTTTCACCATTACCACCGACGTCTGCAAAATCTATTACGACAACGGTATGAAGATCCCGAAGGTCATCGATGCCCAAATGCACGATTACATGAAGCAGTTGGAATCCGCTACCGGCAAAAAGTTCGGCGGCAGCGATCCGCTTCTCGTATCGGTGCGCTCCGGCGCCAAATTCTCGATGCCGGGCATGATGGACACGATCTTGAATCTTGGCTTGAACGACGAAACGCTTGAAGCGCTTGCCGGAAAAGCCAACAATCCGCGCTTTGCGTATGACTCTTATCGTCGGTTCATCTCGATGTTCGGCGATGTCGTGCTGGGTATCGACAAAGAGCTGTTCGAAGAAATAATCACGAAGAAGAAAAAAGAAAAACGGGTCAAGCAGGACTCGTCGCTTCAGATTGTCGATCTGAAAGACATTATCAAGCAGTTTAAGAAACTGGTGCAGAAGAAATCCGGCGAGGCCTTCCCCGAATCACCGTGGGACCAGCTCAAGATGGCTCGCGATGCCGTATTCCGCAGTTGGAATAACCCGCGCGCGATCACCTATCGCCGCCTCAACGACATACCGTCGAACATCGGCACGGCGGTGAATATCCAGGCGATGGTCTTCGGAAACATGGGCAACAGTTCGGCGACCGGCGTCGGATTCACGCGAGACCCCGGAACGGGCGCGAAGGAATTCTACGGTGAATATCTGGTCAATGCGCAGGGCGAAGATGTCGTCGCCGGTATTCGCACACCGCAGCCGATCAAAGAACTCGGCAGCGAGATGCCGTCGCAGTTCAAAAAACTCAAAGAGATTACTGCGCGGCTTGAGAAACACTACCGCGATATTCAGGATTTCGAGTTTACGATTCAGGAAGGCGAGCTGTACATGCTGCAGACTCGCAACGGCAAGCGCACCGTGCAGGCGGCGGTTAAGATCGCGGTCGACATGGTGAAGGAGAAATTGATCACCAAGGAAGAGGCGCTGATGCGCATCGACCCGGTGCAAATCGATCAGCTTCTGCATCCGCGACTCGACCCGAAGGCCGAATACGAAGTCATCGCCAAGGGTCTGGCGGCCTCTCCCGGCGCGGTGTCGGGCAAATGCTATTTCACGGCCGAAGACGCCGTCAAATATGCCAAGAAAGATTCCACCATCCTCGTGCGCGAGGAAACCAACCCTGACGACATCGAGGGGATGAATGCCGCCGTCGGTATTCTGACTGCCCGCGGCGGGATGACTTCCCACGCGGCCGTCGTGGCGCGCGGTATGGGTAAATGCTGTGTGACGGGCGCTGAATCGGTGCGCGTCAATCTCGCCAAGAAGTGTTTCCAGGTTGGACGGCTGACGATCAAAGAAGGTGAAGTCATCACCCTCAATGGTTCGACCGGCGAAATAATGCTGGGCGCTCTGCCCACAATCGATCCGGAGTTGTCCGGCGAGTTCACCGAATTGATGGCGTGGGCCGATGAAATTCGCAAACTGAAAGTCCGCGCTAATGCTGATATTCCGCGCGACGCCCAGCAGGCGGTCAAATTCGGCGCCGAGGGTATCGGTCTTTGTCGTACCGAACATATGTTCTTCGCAGAGGATCGTATCCCGGTCGTGCAGCAGATGATCTTGGCCGACACGCCCGAGGAACGCCAGATGGCACTTGATCGCCTCCTGCCTTTTCAGAAGAAAGATTTCAAAGGGCTCTTCGATGCGATGGCCGGACTGCCGGTAACCATTCGCACGCTCGACCCACCGCTTCATGAATTCCTGCCTCGCAAGGAAGAAGTGCAAGCGAAGCTCAAAGCGATCGACCCGAAGAGCGACACTTACGAAGAAGATCTGGCCGCGCTGCAAAAGACGCTCAAGCGGATCGACGAACTTACCGAGATCAACCCGATGCTCGGGCATCGCGGCTGTCGCTTGGGTATCGTCTTCCCGGAAATTACCGAAATGCAGGTGCGCGCGATTATCGGCGCTGCCTGTGATCTTCACAAGCAGGGGAAGAAAGTAATCCCTGAAATCATGATTCCTTTGGTTGGTAATATCACCGAGTTCCGCAATCAGAAGGAAACAGTGATGCGGGTGGCCGGCGAAGTCATGCACAAGGCGAAAGTCAAAGATCTTGAGTTCAAAGTCGGCACGATGATCGAAATCCCGCGCGCCGCATTGACGGCCGATGAGATCGCCGCCGAAGCCGAATTCTTCAGCTTTGGTACCAACGATCTGACTCAGATGACACTGGGTTTTTCACGCGACGATTCGGGCAAGTTCATGAAGTACTACCTTGAAAAAGGAATACTCCAGGTCGACCCGTTTGTGGCCATCGATCAGACCGGTGTTGGCCAGCTCGTGCGCATGGGCAAGGAAAAAGGCCGTGCCGCGCGTCCGGACCTGAAAGTAGGGATCTGCGGTGAACACGGCGGCGATCCGTCGTCGATTGCCTTCTGCCATAAGGTAGGGCTCGACTACGTTTCGTGCTCGCCCTATCGCGTGCCGATTGCCCGTTTGGCCGCGGCGCAGGCAACCCTGCGTCAGAGCGGCAGCGATCAACGCGACAAGTAGCCGAACGCGCACTTGTTCAGGGCTGCTGCCACACGGCGGCAGCCCTTTTTTCATAGTGCAAACTTGACTGATCTTTCACTTGACTTGAAAATTGCGCGACGTTGATTGCCGGTACTTTCGTGCTACAGTGGCCCGAAAGAGTGCGCTTGTTACGGCGCGAAAGGCAATTGAAACGAATGGTTCGTAAGCATCAGCTCGACTGCATATTTTCTCCGTCATCGGTGGCAGTGATAGGTGCCTCGACACGCAAAGGCACGATCGGCCGCGAAACACTTCACAATATTCTGACCGCCGAATTTGAAGGGAAAGTCTTCCCGGTCAATCCCAAGGCGCCGGTAATACACTCGATCAAGTCGTATTCTACGATTCTCGATGTCCCCGATCTGGTTGACCTGGCCATCATCATCGTCCCCAAAGAAGAAGTCGTGACCGTTGTGCGACAGTGCGGACAAAAAGGAGTGAAGGGGCTGGTCGTCATTTCGGCGGGATTTTCCGAAGTTGGCGCCGAAGGAAAAGCGCGCGAGGCAGCGGTGCTGGCGGTTGTGCGTGAGTATGGCATGCGGATGATCGGCCCGAACTGTTTCGGTGTCGTTAACACTAATCCCGCGGTGAGCCTGAATGCGACTTTCGGCAAGACGTTTCCGAAACTCGGCAAAGTTGGATTTATCACCCAATCCGGCGCGATGGGCGAAGCAATCATGAATCAGGCCAAAGAGCTTGGCATCGGCTTTTCGATCGTCGCCTCGATCGGCAACAAAGCCGATATTTCGTCGAATGACATTCTCGATTACTTCCGCGATGACCCCAATACCGACATCATTTTGATGTACTTGGAAAACTTTGGCAACCCGCGCAAATTCACATCCATCGCCCGCGAAGTCTCCCGCTTAAAGCCGATTGTGGCCGTTAAGTCCGGTCGCACTCATCTGGGCGCCAAAGCGGCCTCCTCGCACACCGGATCGCTGGCAGGCGCCGATGTCGCAGTCGACGCCCTCTTCGAGCAGACTGGAGTGATGCGCGTCAACACGGTCGAAGAGTTATTCGATGTCGCCGCGGCGCTGTCGTCGCAGCCGGTGCCGAAGGGAAATCGCGTGGTGGTGGTTACCAACGCCGGCGGACCGGGGATTCTGGCCACCGACGCGCTGATAAATCACGGCCTGCAAATGCCGCCGCTGTCGACATCGACGGTCAAAGAGCTGCGCAAATTCTCCTCTACCGAAGCGTCGTTTTCCAATCCGATGGATATGGTCGCCGGAGCGGGCGCCGAGCAGTTTCGCAAAACGCTCAGTGTCATCAAACACGATCCGCAATACGACACGATCATTCCTATCTTTGTCCCGCCGGTGACGATCAACCAGATGGACGTAGCGGTGGCGATCCGCGATGCCGTCGCGGATACGAATAAGACCGTCCTCGCCTGTTTCATGGGAGCGGGGGAGGGATCTTCGGCAGTTGCCTATTTGAAATCGAACAAAGTGCCGGTGTACATATTTCCCGAAGCTGTCGCCAAGACTATCTCCACTATCGAAGAGTACCGGCTCTGGCTTGAAAAGCCGCGCGGGAAATTCAAGTCGTTCAAAGTGAACACGTCGGCTGTCAATGCGGTGATCGAGCGGGTGCTCGGAGACAAAGACGGCGCCATTGTCGGCGATGACGCGATTGAGATTCTTGAGGCCTACGGCATTCCCGCCGCGCCATATCATTTTGCCGGCTCACCCAAAGAAGCCGTCTCGGTGGCCAATGAAATCGGCTATCCGGTAGTGATGAAGATCAACACACCGCAGATATTGCACAAGACTGAATTGGGCGCGGTCCTGGTCGATCTGCGTAACGACAAGGAAGTGCGCGACGGCTGGAAAGAGCTCGAAACGCGAGTAGCGAAGCTCAAGAAAAAAGAGAAGATGACGGTCGCGCTTCAGCAGATGATCTCCGGCGAAGTGGAAACCGTCATTGGCATGATTGTCGATCCGCAGTTCGGGCCGCTTATCATGTTTGGACTGGGTGGTATCTATGTCGAAGTAATGAAAGATGTCGCGTTTAGGATCAACCCGCTGACCGATGCCGGCGCGCGCGAGATGATTGAATCGCTGCGGTCGTATCGACTCCTGACCGGATTCCGCGGCTCGGCGCCCGTGGATATCGATCGTATCGTCGACACCCTTTTGCGGGTTTCGCAACTGGTGAAGGACTTTGACTGCTTTGCGGAAATCGACATCAATCCGTTTATCGTGTCGGCGGACAAGAGCCGGTGCAAGGCGGTCGACGCCCGGTTTATCGTCAAACACGCTCATTCGCGGTATTGATTTGCGTATATTTCGGTCAGCCGATTTCTTCCGCGAATTTTCGCGGCTGAGTTGAAAGGCGTGTCGTGACGGGAAAGGACGAGAAAGTCAGGTGAAGTACGAAATCAAGTCGATTGGACTCTGGTCGTTTGTCAAAATCTCGTTTTTTCTCAACCTCGCCTTGGGGTTTGTACTCGGCTTTGTCGTTACTCCCTTATTGGCGGTATGGTTTAGCGTGATGAAACAAATGACGGCTCGCGGCCAGGTTCCCTCCGATCTTTCCGATGCGGCTCCCGGCATTGCGTTCTTGGCTGTCCCCGTATTTCTGTCTCTATCGATGGCGGTATTCAACACCTTCTTTGGCGCGATTGGCATCATTCTCTACAACTTGATAGCAAGACTCATTGGCGGATTCGAGATGTCGCTTGACGAAGTCGACTCGGCCGTGCCTGTTTCTTCGGCCTCTGCGCAGGCGAGTGTCTCGGCCTATGGCGCACCGCCGCCGCCCCCAATGGCGGGTGCAACGGCGGCGATAGCAATGGCGCCGGCTCTGCCTAAACCGGAGCTTCCTGCCTCCAAGTTCGAGTGAAGCTTCCTATTCCACTAAGGCACCCCCGCTGTGATCGACCACCAACAAATTCTCGCCAAATCTGAACATGAGCTGGCCACGTTGGTGGCGCCGATGCTTGTCGAACACGGATGTACCAGCAAGTACTGGCTCGAAACCCGCTGGGTGTATCTGCGGCAAGTGGTGAGGATCTTGAGAGAAGATGCACAAGATCTTTCGGACTTTGTCGCTCTCGGAGCACATTTTTTCGAGACGCGCTTTTCTATTGGTCCCGAGGCCGCGAAGCAGCTATCCGCCTCTATTTCCAAAGAGCAATTGTGTCAGGCGGCAGACCGGTTTGCGGCCTTGTCCGAATTTACCGGCGTCAAAATCCGGCAAGCGCTTGAGGTAATGGCCGCGGAAGGGCCGACGGATCAGGCGGTTTTGGACAATTCGGTCCGACTCGCGGTATCCGGGATGACCCAGGGGCCGGACCTTGGCGACATGCTCGAGGTTCTGGGGCAGTCCACCGTGCTCGATCGGCTCAAAAAAGCTATTGTCAATTTCGAAAAGAGATAACAGATTTGGAGAGATTACAGAGGAGAACTGTTGTGTCCGGGAAAATAAAACCAAAGAAGAAAAAAGCGGCCGTCAAGCCCAAATCGGCGAAGCGGCCCAAGAAGTCCGTCAAGTCAACCAAAGCGGCAAAGGCAAAGAAAGTCGTTCGTTCGCCCAAGCCGAAATCGACCCGCGCGGCAGCCAAGTCACCGCGGCTCGATACGCAGAAGAAGCAAGTTGCCCTAATCTTGAAAAAGGCGATCAAAGGCGAAGAGGACGGTCTGCACTTTTACTCGCTGCTGGCCGAGAAGGCCACCAATGCGACGGCAAAAGCCAAGCTCGAACGGCTGCGCGACGACGAAGTACGCCACAAGGCAACGTTGGTCGGATTGTATCGTCAGCACGTCGGCGGCGAGATCGGCAAACTGCCGGCGCGGGGAATCAATGCCCTTCGCAAAGTGTTTGCCAAAGGTCATCTTGATCAACGCAAGACCGAGATGGAATTTATCAATCTCGCAATCGAGGCCGAACTGGCGGCGACCAAGTACTACAAAGAACAACGCAAACTCGTATCCGATCCGGTGTTTGCCGAGATATTCGATGCACTGGCGGATGAAGAACACCTGCACTTTGAATTGCTCCAGGCCGAAAAGGATGCCCTCGCCGGTAACTACAGCTGGTTCGGGTATGGCGACGCAGCGCCGCTGGAGGACTAACACGAGGATCGGTTTTTCACACTGACGGAGGCAACTGGGCACTATGAGCATGCAATGGGTATGTGACATTTGCGGGTATGTCCACGACGACGACGAACCGCCGACATCCTGTCCGATGTGCGGCGCCCCGAAAAGCAAATTCTCCGAATGGGACGGTGAGGACGACTTCTACGATGAAGATATCGAAGACACCGATGATGATGACGACGATGACGATTTCGGGGACGGCGGCGACGACGACAACAAAGAGCGGTACTGAAAAGACGTGCCGATGAAGGAGCCCCCCGGTATCGACATAGCGCACGCCCTGATTGGCAATAAGGCGCCCGATTTCACGCTTCAGTCCCACAATGAGGGCGAATTGAATCTCGCCTGGTATCGTGGGCGCAAGAATGTCGTGCTGGCTTTCTATCCCGGTGACTGGACGGCTGTCTGTGCCCAGCAGATCCCGGGATTGCAGGCAGTGATCGAGCGATTCGAAGCCCTCAACTGTCAACTTCTGGCGATCTGTGTTGATTCGGTTTCGTCGCACAAGGCCTGGGCAAGGTCACTCGGCGGCATTTCGTTTCCGCTGATGGCCGATTACTATCCCCACGGCGCCGTCGCTGAAAAGTACGGTGTCCTGAACAAGAAGGGCTGGGCCGAGCGGTCGTTCTTTGCGATAGACTTACATGGGGTCGTGCAGTATGTCGATGTTGTTCCGCCCGCGGAGATGCCCGATATTCATCGCCTGCTTAAAGCAATTGCCGGGTTCCCCAAAATTCCAGCGGATTAACAGACCACTAGTGCCGCACTTGCGTAAATGTGCCATCGGGCACTTTTGCTGATCAGCGCGGTTGTAGTGGGCGAGAAAACTATGCAGACAGAACATCCACATATCGGCGGCGCCGACCTGTACGATATCACCTTCATTGGCGCCGGTCCGGTGGCCCTCTACGGCATGTACTACGCCGGGCTTCGCATGACGCGGTTCAAGACAATCGACATGCTCGAAGAAGTCGGCGGCGGATTAATGGCGCTCTATCCGGAGAAATACATTTACGATGTCGCCGGATTTCCAAAGATTCTCGCGAAAGATCTTACCAAACTGCTCAAAGAGCAGGCCTCAACCTATCCGCACACGTTTTGCTTAGGCGAGAAAGTCACCGGTCTGTCCAAAGACAACGACGGCATCATACAACTGACCACGAACAAAGGTGTGCACCACACCAAGACTGTCGTGATTTGTGCGGGTATGGGGGCGTATATCCCCCGCAAGATGGATATTCCCAATGTTCTGGAACTCGAAGGGCGGGGGATATTCTACTTTGTGCGGCGTATTCGCGATTTCGAAGGCAAAAATGTTCTTGTAGTCGGCGGCGGCGATTCGGCGTTCGATTATTCGATGATGCTCGAACCGGTGGCAAAGTCGATCACCCATATTCATCGCAACGATTTCTTTTCGGCGCACGAAGATTCAGTGCGCAAAGTAATGAATTCGCGCGTGCAGATGAAATTCCCGTTCTGGGAAGTTGCCCGTATCGAGGGCGAGGAGTGGGTGCGCTCGGCGACCATTGTCCAGACCCGTACCGGCGAACAGGAAACGATGCCGGTCGATGCCATCGTCTTCAATATCGGATTCTTGACCAATCTCGGCCCGATAGCGGAGTGGGGAGTGGAGCTTGAAAAGAACTCGATCAAAGTCGACAGCCGCATGCGCACCAATGTCGAGGGAGTTTTCGCCGCGGGCGACATCGTCACCTACGACGGGAAGCTCAAACTAATTTCGACCGGATGCGGTGAAGTTGCCATCGCCGTCAATAACGCCAAACACCTGATTGCACCCAAAGCGAAAGTCGATCCGGGGCATTCGACTGAGAAGCATGATGTCGTCATGCGGAAGTGGTCGCAAAAAGGCAAAGAACAACCGGCGGGTGACTAACCATGTACTTCTCGCTCCCGCAGGAATATCGCGTCGCGCCGCTTGATGATCTAAAGAATCGCATCGTATCGGCCAAGCGCCGCCTGGGCGACCGTCTGTGCATTCTGGCGCACCACTATCAAAGAATCGAAGTGGTCGCCTACGGCGATCACATCGGCGATTCATGGGGACTTTCCAAAATCGCCGCATCTAAGAAAGAAGCCGAGTTTATTGTGTTTTGCGGTGTGCATTTCATGGCCGAGTCAGCGGATATACTGACCGCGGAGCATCAGCGCGTCTATCTTCCCAATCCGCTGGCCGGATGCCCCATGGCCGATATGGCGGAAATGGCCGACGTTTTGGCCGCGTGGGAATATCTCAAACCGTTTGGTGGCGCAGAAAAAATCATGCCGATTTCGTATATGAACACGACCGCCGGATTGAAGGCCTTCACGGGCCGATTCGGCGGCGTGATCTGTACGTCATCGAATGCCGATGCCGCTATCAAGTGGGGACTGGAACGGCGCGAGAAAGTCTTTTTCTTCCCCGACGAAAATCTCGGCTACAATACCGGCAAGAAATTCGGTCTCAGGCCCGATCAGATGGTGATCTGGGATTTCTCGCGCGACGGCGGCGGACTCGATGCGTCGCAAATTGAGAAGGCCAAAGTGATCCTGTGGAAGGGGCATTGCCACGTCCACACTAACTTCGCAGCGGCTCACGTCGCCGAAGTCCGCGCCAAGTACCCGGGTGTCAAAGTGGTGGTGCATCCCGAATGCCCGCCGCCGGTGGTTGAATCAGCCGACGCCAACGGCTCCACCAAATTCATCGTCGACTATTGCGCCAAAGCTCCGGCCGGTTCGGTGATTGCCATCGGTACCGAAATCAATCTAATCAACCGAATGGCGCACGAGCACCCCGACAAGACAATTCTCGAATTGTCAGGCAAGACCTGTGCGGTCTGCGCCAACATGTATCGCACGACCCTCAATGATTTGGCTTACACGCTTGAGCACCTGAAAGACATTAAGCCGATTGTCGTGCCGGAGCCGACGCGGAGCGAAGCGGCTATCGCTTTGGAAAAGATGCTGGAGCTGCATTAGGCCGCACTTGAGACCCTGCTTATTATCTGTTGGCGGATATAGAGTTGAATTGCCGGGGAGGCGGCTGAAATCTTTGTCGGGGCGTATTGACGGATTTGATAAAATAGGCATATATTCGACCTCAACTTGGATGAATGATGTCGGTATTAGCATAAGGATACTACAATGGCCAGTGATGTTTTAGTCCCCCAGATGGGCGAATCAGTCCTCGAGGGGACCATTCTTGAATGGAAAGTCAAAATCGGCGACCGCGTCGAAATCAACCAACCCCTGGTTGAGTTGATGACCGATAAAGTGAACATCGAGATTCCCGCCGAAGCGGCCGGAATTCTGACTCATCAATTTGCGAAAGCCGGCGATGTCGTCCCGGTGGGTACGCGTATCGCCGCGATCGACGACGGCGGTTCGGCGCCTGCGGCCGCCAAACCCGACACTAAAGCACCCGCTGCCGCCAAAGCGGCCCCGGCTATCTCAGCCCCAGTGGCGGCTCCCGCTCCGATCTCGCAGGTCAAAGGTACAGCCGCGGCTGGAAAAGGGAAGATGTCGCCCAAAGTGCGGACGATGATCCGTGAGTACGGCGTTGATCCGGCCTCGATTGTCCCGACTGGCAAAGACGGTCTTGTCACGGCTGAAGACGTTATGCGCACGGTTGAGGAGCGCTCGGCGGCGAAAGGTCTGACCACTGGCCCGATTCCCGCTCCAGCGCAGCCGGTGTATGTCGCCCCCATTGCACAAGCGGCGGCTACAATGAGTGCCCCAGCGGCTGCCGCACCCTCGGCTCCCAAAGTGAAAGTTCAGATTCCGGTTTTTCCGTCGATGCCCGCCGATCAGAAAGAAACGCGCATGCCGCTGGCCGGCGCGCGCAAGATGATCGCCGATCACATGGTCAAGTCCAAGCAGACCTCGCCGCATGTGAC
>CAYVWS010000078.1:0-11864 GCA_964455535.1 uncultured Ignavibacteriales bacterium
CGATCTTGATGCCGGTCAGTTCGGTTGCGGTGGTCGGATTCGGGACTCTTGCAACCTGGCTGGCTGCGCGCCGGAAAGGTCTGGTGTGAGATGTCGGTAATTCTGATTCTGATCATCGCATCGGTTTTGGTGGCGGGCGTTTTTCTGGCGGCTTTTGTCTGGGCGGTACGCTCGGGCCAATACGACGACACCGCAACTCCGGCGCACAGAATATTATTTGATGAACCGAAGCCGACAAGCGATACTCAAAGCGATAATTCGTAATACTGGGAGTAGAGATAGATGGCAACTGAGACCATTCAATATGACAACAAGATAGTCCGCAACTTCTCGGTGGCGGTGCTGGTGTGGGGGGCGGTCGGCATGTTAGTCGGCCTGATCGCCGCGCTCCAGCTCTTTTTGCCGGCGCTGAATTTCGGAATTGCGGTGACAACCTTTTCGCATCTGCGGCCGCTTCATACCAATGCGGTCATTTTTGCTTTTGTCGGCAACGGGATCTTCATGGGGCTGTATTACTCGCTCCCCCGGTTATGCAAGGCGCCGATGTGGTCGCCGATGCTGTCCAAAATCAATTTTTGGGGATGGCAAGCGATTATCGTCATGGCGGCGATTTCGCTGCCGCTTGGTTTCACGACCGGCAAAGAATACGCCGAACTTGAGTGGCCGATTGATATTGCCATCGCACTGGTGTGGATTGCCTTTGGCCTGAACATGTTCGGCACAATCGCCACCCGTCGCGAGAAACATATGTATGTGGCGGTCTGGTTCTATATCGCGACCTGGGTAACAGTCACGGTGCTGCATGTCGTCAACTCTATCGAACTTCCCGTATCTTTCATGAAGAGTTATCCGGTCTACGCCGGCGTGCAGGACGCCTTGGTCCAATGGTGGTATGGTCATAACGCCGTGGCTTTCTTTTTGACCACACCGTATCTCGGGCTGATGTACTACTATCTCCCCAAAGCGGCCAATCGACCGGTGTTTTCGTATCGTCTTTCAATCGTCCACTTCTGGTCACTGATATTTTTGTATATCTGGGCGGGCCCGCACCACCTGCTCTATTCGGCGCTGCCAGATTGGGCGCAATCACTCGGCACGGTGTTTTCAGTGATGCTCATCGCACCGTCGTGGGGCGGCATGCTCAACGGCCTCTTGACACTGCGTGGCGCGTGGGACAAAGTGCGCGAGAGTGTCGTGCTTAAATTTATGGTGGTCGCGGTGACCGCCTACGGCATGGCGACCTTTGAGGGGCCGACATTATCCGTCAAGAGTGTTAATGCCCTTTCGCACTTCACCGACTGGACCATCGCCCACGTCCATGTCGGCGCTCTCGGTTGGAACGGATTTCTGACCTTCGGCATTCTCTACTGGCTGATTCCACGAATCTTCCGGACCAAGCTCTACTCGGAAAAAGCGGCCAACTGGCATTTCTGGATTGGCTTTTTGGGAATCGTCATCTATGCGTTGCCGATGTACTTCGCCGGTATCGCGCAGGGACTAATGTGGAAAGAATTCACACCCGAAGGACTCCTGCGCTATCCCAATTTTCTTGAGACCGTACTGCAGATCAAACCGATGTATGTCCTGCGCTCGATCGGCGGCGCTTTATTCCTTATCAGCACTTTGATCGGCTTCTGGAATTTGTTCAAAACAATGAAGATCGGAAGTTTGCTGGCCTACGAAGACGCTGTAGTCCCGGCCAAAGAACCCGACACGAAGACAGGTATACTCAATCATCGCTGGCTCGAAGGCAAAGCGGCGCAATTTTCGATCATCACTTTAGTCATGATTCTGATCGGCGGGATAGCCGAAATTGTCCCGACGTTTTTGATCGGCGCCAACACGCCGACGATCGCTAGTGTGAAGCCGTATACGCCGCTTGAATTACAGGGACGCGATATCTACACTCGCGAGGGGTGCAATGTCTGCCACTCGCAGTTGATCCGTCCGTTCCGCTCCGAGACCGAGCGATACGGCGAATATTCCAAAGCCGGCGAGTATGTGTACGATCACCCTTTCCTGTGGGGATCGAAACGTACCGGCCCTGATCTGATGCGCATCGGCGGGAAGTACCCCGACGGCTGGCATTACAATCATATGAAGGATCCGACTTCTATGTCGCCCGGTTCGCTGATGCCCGCGTTTCCGTGGTTGATCGCTGACGAGCTAGATGAGTCGTCGACACCCGCCAAAATTCGCGCAATGCAAACACTGGGAGTACCGTATCCGCCGGGGTACGACGCACAGGCAATAGCCGATCTTCAGACGCAAGCGGCGAAGATTGCCGACAACCTGAAACAGTCGAATATCGATTGCCAGTCGGATCGCGAGATTATCGCTCTGATTGCCTATCTGCAAAGAATGGGAACCGACATCAAAGCCGGCAATTCCACGCAGGCGGGGATGTAAGATGCACTCCGATACTTTATCATATCTTGCCGACAACAAATTGTATTCGATCATTGGGTTGGTGACCTTCTGTGTCGCCTTCACTCTGGTAATAATTCGCGTAATCAGAATGGATCGCAAAGAAATCGAGTCCATGAGCAATCTGCCGCTTGAAAACGACGCGCCGCGCGGCAATGGAGATACGAAGCATGAGTGACGCTACCGACAAATTGATGCACCACAACTACGACGGTATTCAGGAGTTCGACAACGATCTCCCGCGCTGGTGGTTGTGGCTGTTTTACCTCACGATTATCTGGGGGGTGCTGTATTTCATCTTCTATCACGTAGTCAATGTCGGGTACTTAAGCGCCGACGAATACCGTCGCGAACTCGACCCCGACTATATCCGGGCCGCCAGTCGTGACGAAAAGTTGTTTGGCGTGGTGCCGATGTACCATGCCCCGTACTACGATCCAATCCGTGATCAGGCGTTGACCGGGAAAGTGCAAAAGAAGTCGCTGGCCGGATTCAAAGAGGAAACGCGCGAGTCCGACACTACCACCTATGTCGCACTCGTTGAACCGACAGATATCGAGGCAGGCAAAACGATCTTCGTCACCAAGTGCGCCAGTTGCCACAATACTCTCGGGCAGGGGAACATCGGTCCTAATCTGACCGATGATTACTGGCTGCACGGCGCCGGAATGACCAATGTCACCAAGACCATCAAGTATGGTTTCCCCGCCAAAGGGATGCTGGCGTGGCGTGGCGAACTGACTCCCCAGCAGATTCAGCAGGTTGCGAGCTTTGTCCTGACCCTGCACGGTACCAATCCACCCAATCCGAAGCCGCCACAGGGTGACTTGGTTAAACAGTAGAGGAATTTGTGAACGCACCCCAAAGCGAATCGTTTCGTGATTCGCTTGCCACGATCGACAAACGGGGGAGAAGAATTTGGGTCTACCCGTCCAAACCGCAGGGGAGATTCCATACCGCTCGAGGGATCGTGGCCGTCTTTCTGCTGGCCTTTCTTTTCGGCGCGCCGTTTGTCAAAATCGCGGGAAATCCACTTCTTCTGTTTGATATTCTTCACCGACGCTTCTACATCTTCGGCCAGATCTTTTGGCCGCAGGACTTGTACCTTTTCGTTCTGGCGACGATTTCATTGGTCGTGTTCATCGTTTTGTTCACCGCTGCCTTCGGTCGACTCTTCTGCGGCTGGATATGTCCGCAAACCATTTTCATGGAAATGGTCTTTCGAAAAATTGAGTTCTGGATCGAAGGAACAGGGGTTCGTCAGAGGGAACTCGATCAGGCGCCGATGTCAGCGGGCAAGTTCGTCAAGCGATTGTCCAAGCATGTCATCTTCTATGCCTTGTCGTTTATTGTCGGGAATACTTTCCTTGCCTATTTCATAGGTGTGGATGCCCTTCGCGATATCGTGACCTCTCCGCCGACTGAACATATGGTCGGGTTTACCGCCATGATCATCTTTTCGCTGGTCTTCTACTGGGTTTTCACTTGGTTTCGCGAGCAGGCCTGCACGCTGGTCTGCCCGTATGGACGACTTCAATCGGTGCTGCTTGATCAGAATAGTATTGTCATCGCCTACGACTTCAAGCGCGGCGAGAAGCGCGGCGCCTGGCCGCGCGGCGGACGACCCGAGGGACAGGGGGACTGTATCGACTGTGGCGCCTGTGTGAAAGTCTGCCCGACCGGGATCGATATTCGCAACGGCACGCAGTTGGAGTGTGTTAACTGCACCGCCTGCATCGACGCCTGTGACCGGGTGATGGAGCGGATGAAACTCCCGCGCGGGCTGATCAGATATGCCTCCTACAATCAGATCGCGGTGCAAAAAAAGCTCTCGTTTACACCTCGCATGAAGATGTACACTGCCGTACTGACCCTATTATTGGCGGCTACCGTAACACTCTTCTTTCTGCGCACGCCGGTCGAGGCGACTATCTTGCGCACAACCGGCTCGATGTTTGAGGAACTTGCTGACGGTTCAATTCGGAATATTTACTCGGTCAAGGCGACCAACAAAACCGGCGCGGCGATGTCGCTGCGTTTGTCGTTGGTGAGCCCGAAGGGCGAGCTTGCGGTCGTCGGGCCGCCGCTTGAGCTTCCGGCTCAGGGTCAGGTGCAGACAGTGATTTCTGTACAGGTGCCAAAGTCGGCGCTTTTTACCTCGAACACCCTGGCCGAAATCGACGTTCTAAACGGTGAAGAAGTTATCCAAAAAGTTCGCACAACATTTGTAGGGCCGGAGCCGACGAGAAAGTAAACATGGAAACGACTCCCAAGAAAAAATTCCATTGGGGTTGGGGAATTGTGGCGCTGTACGCGGGATTTGTGCTGTTCATTCTGGTCATTGTCGGCTACGCCTCGTTTCAGCGCTTTGACCTGGTGGACAAAGACTACTACGCCAAGGGTATCGACTACGAGCGTCAGATCGAACGGATCAAGCGGGCCGACGCACTGCCTGAGAAACCGGCAATCCGGTTCGAAAGCGGGGAAGTAGTGATTCAATTTCCCGCGACTGGTCAACCGTCGGATTACTCGGGTACGATAACAATCTTTCGCCCTTCGGCCGCCTCGCTTGATATTTGTTCTCAACTGTCGCTGGGATCGGATTTCACACAGCGAATAAAGTCTGATCGGTTGGTCGCCGGGATGTGGCGCATCAAGCTCGCCTGGACCGTCGCCGGTTTGGAATACTATCAGGAAAAGGAAATGGTGCTGGAGTAATCTGTATGACCGTCATGCTCTGGACAGCTCTGGGCCTGGGATTTCTGGGAAGCTTGCATTGTGTCGGGATGTGCGGGCCAATTGTCCTGTGTCTGCCGCCAGTCGGCAATTCCAAAATCGCTTTTCTGATTTCACGGCTCGTGTACAATCTCGGTCGGGTCGTGACATATGCTGCCATGGGTGCACTGTGCGGCCTGATCGGGCATCTGGTCTCGTTGGCCGGATACCAGAAGTGGATTTCGATTTTGGCGGGAGTTTTGATTCTTTTTGCCGTCATATTGCCTTCGAAGTACGTTCAGAACTTTGCGCCGCTCAGACCCCTTGTGAAATTTGCCGATATAGGACGAACTTGGTGGACTCAGCTTTTGGGGAGAAAATCCCATCTGTCGCTGTTCGGGATCGGTGTACTCAATGGGTTCCTGCCATGTGGATTTCTCTACCTTGGGCTGGCGGCCGCCGCGACTACCGGCTCTGTGGTCGACGCTTCTCTGTATATGGTCATGTTCGGGATCGGGACCATCCCCGCGCTATTTCTTACGGCTCTCTTCACGGGATTTGTACGTTCTTCTTTTCGTACGCGGATCCTAAAGGCCGCCCCGGTCTTTGCCGTGACCATGGCCCTGCTCTTGGTCTTGCGCGGGATGTCGCTTGGTATTCCGTATTTGAGCCCAAAGCTGTCGGCAACGACAGCCGAGGCCTCACCCGCAGCCAAGCACGATTGCTGTAAGTAAGCAGTCGGAAACCATTCCGTTCCCTTTCTGTTTATCGATTCATTGACATTGGGGTAAAAACGCCCCTTAATAACACGGTCGGAATTGGTCGATGATCGGCTGGCCGACAGATACAGGGAAATGTGACTGCTCAAGTAGGAAGTTTACACAAGCTCTTAAACAAGCGTATTCTCGTCCTCGACGGCGCCATGGGGACCATGATCCAGTCGTACCAACTGACTGAATCTGATTTCCGGGGGAGCCGCTTTGCCGACCATCCCAAAGATCTCAAAGGGAACAACGACATTCTCTGCCTGACCCGGCCCGATGTGATCGCCGCGATTCACCGTGCCTATCTTGAGGCAGGCGCCGATATCATCGAAACGAACAGCTTCAACGGCACCGCCATAAGTCAGGCCGACTACGGAACTCAGGCCGCAGTCTACGACATCAATCTCGCCGCCGCCCGATTGGCGCGTGAGGCGGCCGACGAGTTCACGCGCGCAAATCCCGACAAGCCCCGATTTTTAGCGGGCGCCCTGGGGCCGACCAACCGAACCTGCTCGCTATCACCTGATGTCAATCGTCCCGGATTTCGAAATATCTCGTTTGACGAACTAGCCGCCGCCTATCGCACCCAAGCCGAAGGGCTTCTCGACGGCGGTGCCGACATCCTTCTGGTGGAGACCATTTTCGATACGCTGAACGCCAAAGCGGCGCTCTTCGCCATTCGACAACTGCTCGACGAGCGGCAAACTGATATTCCGATCTGGATTTCCGGCACGATCACCGATGCCAGCGACCGCACGCTTTCGGGCCAGACGCCCGAAGCATTTTGGATTTCTGTCGCCCACGCCAACCCGGTTTGTGTCGGTTGGAACTGTGCGCTGGGCGCAGCGGCACTCCGACCACATCTTGAGACCATTTCGACTATAGCCGACACCTACGTATCTGTCTATCCCAACGCTGGGCTCCCGAACGAAGTCGGCGAATACGACGACACGCCCGAGTACATGGCCGCGCAGATTGCAGAGTTTGCCCAAGCCGGATTGGTCAATATCGTGGGCGGGTGCTGCGGCACGACCCCTGATCATATACGTGCGATTGTGAAGGCCGTCGAAGGAATTCCGCCCCGGCGGATTCCGGAAATTTCGCAATACACTCGGCTATCGGGGCTCGAACCGCTGACTTTTCATCCCGATCTGTTGTTTGTCAATGTCGGCGAGCGCACCAACGTTGCCGGATCGTCGAAATTCGCCAAACTAATCAAAGAGGGGAAATTCGAAGAGGGGTTATCGATCGCCCGTCAGCAGGTACAAGGCGGCGCGCAGATTATTGATGTCAACATGGACGAGGCCATGCTCGACTCGGTGGCCGCGATGACGACATTCCTGCAGTTGATCGCCTCCGACCCGGAGATCAGCCGTGTGCCGATCATGATCGATTCCTCGCGTTGGGAAGTGATCGAGGCCGGCCTGAAATGCATTCAGGGGAAGGGCGTAGTCAATTCCATTAGTCTCAAAGACGGGGAAGAGGAATTCAAGCGCCGCGCCCGTAGTATTCGTCGTTACGGCGCGGCTGCGATTATCATGGCCTTCGACGAAAGGGGTCAGGCCGACAGCTACGCCCGCAAAGTAGAAATTTGCAGGCGGTCGTACAAAATTCTCACGCTCGACCTCGGTTTTCCGGCGACCGATATCATTTTCGATCCGAACATCTTTGCCATCGCCACCGGCATGGACGAACACAACCGCTACGCCATCGACTATATCGAGGCCTGCCGCACGATCAAACGGACACTCCCCGGATGTCTGGTCAGCGGGGGAGTGAGCAATTTGTCGTTTGCGATTCGCGGCAACGGTCCGCTGCGTGAAATGATGCATACCGTTTTCCTGTATCACGCCATTCAGGCGGGCATGGATATGGGGATTGTCAACGCCGGGCAGTTGCCGGTCTACGAAGATGTCCCGGCTGATATTCGCGAGGTCATCGAAGATGTCCTCTTTGATCGTTCACCCCATGCCACGGCACGCCTTGTCGAACTGGCGACAACCAAGACGTTGAGCGCGACTCGCGCGGTCGAAGATCTGTCCTGGAGGAATCTGCCCATCGACGAGCGGCTGTCACACTCGCTGGTGCACGGGATAAATGAGTACATCGAGGTCGACACCCTTGAAGCATTCGCGCACCACGGTGAACCGCTGTCCGTCATAGAAGGGCCATTGATGGCCGGAATGAACGTCGTCGGCGATCTGTTCGGCGAAGGGAAGATGTTCCTACCGCAAGTTGTCAAGAGTGCCCGGGTGATGAAACAAGCTGTAGCGGTACTGACACCACATCTGGAAGCCCGCAAGCAATCAGGTGAATCTTCTTCCAACGGCAAGATTCTCCTGGCGACCGTAAAGGGCGACGTACACGATATCGGCAAGAACATCGTCAGCGTCGTGCTCGGTTGCAACAACTATGAGGTGATCGATCTGGGCGTGATGGTCCCGGCCGAAAAAATACTTGATGAAGCACGGTCTCGTGACGTCGACGTGATTGGCCTTTCGGGCTTGATCACACCGTCACTGGATGAAATGGTGCATGTCGCGCACGAAATGAAACGTCGGGGAATAGAGACACCGCTCTTGATCGGCGGCGCGACCACATCGCGTGTCCATACTGCGGTCAAGATTGCGCCCGAATATGATCGAGTGACTATTCATGTCCCGGATGCCTCACGCGCGGTATCGGTGGTCGGCAATTTGCTCAATGCCGACAAACGAGCGGCGTTTGCGACGCATATTTCCGAGCAGTACGAAAACGTCCGCAAAGAACACGCCGGACGGCGTGAAGTGACGCACTTGCTCCCAATCGCCGAGGCCCGCGCACTGCGCGTTCCGATTGATTGGCAAAAGTATCGACCCGTTATACCGAACAAGCTGGGCGTAACGGCATTTAACTCATATCCGCTTGATGAATTGGTGCCGTATATCGACTGGACGCCGTTCTTTATGGCGTGGGAATTGCCGGGACGGTATCCCGAGATTCTCAACTACAAGCATCTTGGCGATCAGGCACGCAAACTCTTCGACGACGCCAATGATCTGCTACGAAAATTGATCGGTGAAAGGCGACTCTCCGCCCGCGCCGTTTTCGGATTGTTTGCCGCGAGTGCGGTTGGTGATGATATCGAATTGTATTCGGATCGTTCGCGGGACAAAGTCCTGACTATTCTGTATCACCTTCGACAACAGAAAGAAAAAGCCGCCGGCAAAAACAATGCCTGTCTGTCCGACTTTGTCGCGCCCAAGGATTCTGGCCTGGCGGACTACGTTGGTGCCTTTGCAGTTTCAGCCGGCTTTGGGCTTGCCGATTTTGTTTCCGAATGCGAACGCCGCCACGACGATTACAACGCGATCATGGCAAAGGTCCTGGCTGACCGGCTGGCTGAAGCGCTGGCCGAGCGGCTGCATCAACGCGTGCGCACCGAGTTCTGGGGATATGCTGCGGGTGAAAAACTGACCGGCCAGGCGCTGCTCAAAGAAGAGTACGCCGGCATACGTCCTGCGCCCGGCTATCCCGCCTGCCCCGATCACACTGAAAAGGCGACGCTCTGGAAACTCCTGGATGTCGAACCACGCATCGGTGTACAATTGACCGAGAGCTTTGCAATGACGCCGACTGCCGCGGTCTCCGGATGGTACTTTGCGCACCCGGAATCATACTACTTCGGCGTGGGCAAGATCGGGCGCGATCAGGTGGAGGACTACGCGGTGCGCAAGGGAATGACGATGACCGAAGTCGAACGGTGGCTGGCACCAAATCTATTCTATGACCCGAAAGTGAAGGGATAACGTCGTACCATGTTTGTCACCGAACATCTTGAGCGAGCGAAAAACCCGCTATTCAGCTACGAAATCATCCCGCCGCAGCGCGGTTCAAGCGCACAGGACATAATCGCCATAGTCGAACAGGTGCTGCCCTACTCACCGCCGTTTATCGATGTGACTAGTCATCCGGCCGAGGCCTACTACGATGAACAACCCGACGGTACTATTCGTCGGCGGGTTCGCCGTAAACGCCCCGGAACGATCAGTATCTGCGGAATTATTCAGAATCGATTCGGCATCGACACCGTGCCGCATATCCTCTGCCGCGGATTTACTAAAGAAGAGTCCGAGGATGTAATGATCGAGTTGAATTATCTCGGCATCCACAATGTGCTGGCGATTCGCGGCGATGAACCGAATTACCACAAGCCGAAATCCAACGGCCATACGGTCAATGAATTTGCCGTCGAATTGGTGGAACAACTGAATGATCTCAAGCGCGGCAAGTATCTCGAAGACCTGGTGGAATCCTCGCCGATCGATATGTGCATCGGCGTCGGCGGCTATCCGGAAAAACATTTCGAATCGCCGAACGTGAAAAGCGACGTCAATTTTCTGAAAGCCAAAGTGCAGGCCGGGGCAGACTATGTCGTCACCCAGATGTTTTACGACAACCAGTTCTACTATCGATTCGTCGAGGAATGCCGAAAGGCAGAACTGAAAGTGCCGATCATCCCCGGAATCAAAATCATCAATTCACTCCATCAACTGACCAGCATTCCGCGCAATTTCTTTGTCACCCTGCCCGAACGACTGGTCGACGAAATCCAGGTAGATCCAAAGCATATCAAAGAAATCGGCATCCGATGGGCCACCGAACAGGCCCGCGATCTTTTGAGCCACGGCGTAAAATGTCTGCATTTCTATATAATGAACGACGCCAAGGCGGTAACTCAAGTGATCGACGCGCTGTAGCGTTCCGCTTGTAATTCGATTATCTTCACATTCACGGGCACGACACTGTTGTTGTGAGGAGCAACCTCACCCTGAGCTTGTCGAAGGGTCGGTAGCGCCGAAGCAATCTCAGACACACTTCGTTTTTTTGCGTATGTGAAGGAGCTTGACCCATGAAAGAAATCCCACTCGTCAACGACCGGAAAGTGCAAATCGAGGCCGCCGAGAAAGAACTGATGGAGGCCAAGAAGAAACTCGTCGCTTTGCGCAAACAATCCGCGCCGCGCGAAGTCCCCGACTACACCTTTACCACTTGGACCGGCAAGCAAACGACACTATCAAAATTGTTCGGCAAGAACGACGAACTCATGGTCATTCACAACATGGGCAAGCAGTGCCCGTACTGCACCCTGTGGGCCGACGGTTTCAACGGCGTCTGGAAACATCTGGACAACCGCGCACCATTTGTGGTGGTCAGCAACGACAAGTACACGGTGCAGAGCAAATTTGCCAAAGGGCGCGGGTGGAAATTCAAAATGCTTTCGTCGCACAAGACCTCGTTTTTTGCCGATATGGGCTTCACCGGCCCGAAGGGCGAACCGTGGCCGGGTGTTTCGACTTTCAAGCGCACCAGCGACGGAAAGATTTGGCAGGTAGCTTCGGCCGGATTTGGACCGTGGGATGACTACTGTTTCGTCTGGCCGCTGATTGATCTTCTCCCGAAAGGCATCAATGCCTGGGAGCCGCGGTATAAGTACTGAACGGGAAGTTCACTTGCCTTAGTAGGTCGGGTTGGCAAGCTCCACTTTGTGGAGCGCAGACTACCCGACACTCGTGCAATTCAAACATTGTCGGGTTGACAAATTGCCTCGCCTTGGACGATTCAATTTGCCAACCGGACCTACAAGCTATCTCAAAATACTTTAATCCATTCCCGACTCCCACTTGTCTAATAGGGGAAAGGTGTTGATATTACCCGCCCTATGAAAGCACGGACGATATACTCGATTGTCGGCGTCGCGGCTGTGGCCGTGGTCGCTGTCCTATTCTGGAAACGCGAAGGCACGGCCAAAGAAGAGACCTATCAGTTTGCAAAAATTGATCGCGGCGATGTATTGGTGTCGATCAGCGCCACTGGCACACTCAACGCGGTGACGACTGTACAGGTCGGCACGCAGGTTTCCGGCACGATTGCCAAGCTCTACGCCGATTTCAACTCGCAGGTCAAACAGGGCCAGTT
>CAYVWS010000079.1:0-8673 GCA_964455535.1 uncultured Ignavibacteriales bacterium
ATTTTTCGCATGGCTTTCCCATCTACTGCGTGTCAATCGGAGTAGAAAGGAACGGCAGAGTCATCGCCGGCGCGGTCTGCGATCCGGAGCGAAAGGAGCTGTTTCACGCGATGGCCGGACAGGGAGCGTATTTGAATCGTCGTCAAATAAGCGTGTCGATAGAGCGCAATCTTGAGCGAGCTCTGCTGGCGACCGGGTTTGCGTATGATATCGGGACCTCGCGACAAAACAATCTCGGTTACTTTGCCAAAATGGCGAAGAAGGCGCAAGGGGTACGTCGGCCCGGCTCAGCGGCCATCGATATTTGCTGGTTGGCGGCGGGACGTCTCGACGGTTTTTGGGAGTTAAAACTACACCCATGGGACACCGCCGCGGCGGAGCTAATATTGCGCGAGGCGGGCGGAAAAACGACGCGCATGAACGGCTCGGCCTATTCGATCTACGCACCCGATATGATGGCCTCGAACGGACACCTGCACCGCGCTATGCAAAGAGCACTCGGAGTAAGTCGGAACACCAAAATTACGCGGTAAACGCAACGGCGCAAACGCCGATAATAGATATAACCTGTAGATATTAGTGAAGTTAGACAGAACATGAAGAGCCAGAAACCTGAACTTGTGGCCTCCACCTCGGGCATCCGCGGAGTGGTCGGCAATGGACTTGATCCGATACTGATAACGCGTTACGGATGCGCTTTCGGGACATTTCTCAAAAAAGGGACAATCGTCATCGGTCGCGACAGCCGCCCCTCGGGCGAGATGGTCAAAAGCGCGGTGATCGCAGGTTTGAATTCGGTCGGAATTAATGTGATCGATATTGGCATTGTCCCCACACCAACAGTAGAAATCGCGGTCAAAGCGCTCAAAGCTGTCGGTGGGATTTGTGTGACCGCCTCGCATAATCCCGGACAATGGAACGCGCTGAAATTCTTCAACAAGACCGGCGAGTTTATTACTGCCGATGAGTATCGAGAGTTGGATTCGATATACAAATCCGGCGAATTTGCGTTTGTCGAAGTCAGACAATTGGGCAGAGTATTGGTCCAAAGTGGTTGGGCTGAGAAGCATGTAGCCAAAACACTGGCGGTGCAAGCGGTTCGTAAAGCGGCGATCAAGAAGCGAAAATTCAAAGTCGTCGTCGACGCGATCAATGGCGCCGGTTCGATGGCGCTGCCGCTTTTGTTGAAGAAGCTGGGTGTGCGCGTGGTCGAGATCAACTGCAAAGGCGACGGAAATTTCGTGCACATGCCGGAGCCGACTCCGAAAAATCTGGCTCAGCTGGCGCGCGAAGTGAAAAAGCACAAAGCCGATCTGGGCATGGCCTGCGATCCCGATGCGGACCGTCTGGCCTTAGTCGACGAAACCGGAAGGGCAGTCAGCGAGGAGCATACGCTGACTATTGCAGTACAGGAAGTCCTGCAGACCACCAAAGGGCCGACCGTGATCAATCTGTCGACTTCCAAGACTACTGCTGATGTCGCCGCCGCAATGGGATCCAAAGTGTACTTGTCCAAAGTCGGCGAATCAAATGTGGTCTCGCTGATGCGCCGTGTCAAAGGCGTGATAGGCGGCGAGGGAAACGGGGGAGTGATATATCCGTCGTTTCATGCCGGCAGGGATTCGCTCATTGCGGCGGGGCTGGTATTGTCGGCGCTCAGCCGGTCAAAGGGGTCGCTTTCGGCCCTTGTAGGAACTTTCCCTAAGTATTATAGTATTAAGGGCAAAGCGAACTTGCCGTCGGATTTTGCGGCCAGATTAGCGGCTTTCGAGCCGATGGTAGAGAAGCTTTGCGGCCCGACGACAACCGATCGCCAGGACGGCCTTCGTTTCGATTTTGCGTCGGGCTGGCTCCAGATTCGGAGCTCCAACACTGAGCCGATTTTCCGGGTCATTGTGGAAACCACGAACCAAGAGAAGACAAACGAAATCTACGGTAAAGTCATTTCGTATTTCGAATAGACGGGAGTAATGTATGTGCGGAATAGTCGGATATGTCGGGAATCGTAAGGCGCTCCCCATTCTGATCAACGGTCTGAAGCGGCTCGAATATCGCGGGTATGACTCGGCCGGTCTGGCGCTGATGGGCCCCGACGGGCTGATCGTGTCGAAATCGGTCGGCAAGATCAAGATGCTCGAAGCGGCGATGGGCGGACGGGATTTCGATTCCACCCACGGTATCGCACACACCCGCTGGGCGACTCATGGCGAGCCGAACGAAGTCAACGCCCATCCGCATACCGACGAAAACTGCGAGATCGCGCTGGTGCATAACGGCATTATCGAAAATTTCCGTGCCCTCAAAGAATATCTGGTGCGCAACGGATACAATATCCAGAGCGAGACCGACACCGAAATTCTGGTGCACCTGGTGCATATGAACTATAACGGCGATCTGACTGAAGCGGTCCGGTCGGCGTTGTCGCAGGTCGAAGGTACGTATGCTATCGCAGTCGTGTCTTGGCTGCATCCAAATTTGATAGTAGCGGCCCGCAAGGGCTCGCCGCTGGTGATCGGGCATGGTGAGGACGAAAACTTTGTCGCCTCCGATGTCAGCGCGATGCTCGAACATACCAATCGCGTGGTTTATCTCGACGACGGCGAAATTGCCACAGTCACACCCGAAGAGTATTCGATCACAACCATTACCAACGTGAAGATCTCCCCGCGCCTCGAAGAGATCCACTGGTCGCTTGATATGATCGAAAAAGAGGGGTACGAGCATTTCATGCTCAAAGAGATTCACGAACAGCCCGAATGCCTGCGCAACGCGATTCGCGGACGGTTGAATCTCGACGAAGGCATGCCGCGCCTCAACGGACTCAATTTGCAGTACGAAGAATTGCGCCGGATCAAACGGGTGATCATTACCGCCTGCGGGACATCGTGGCACTCGGCCCTGATCGGCAAATACATGATCGAAGAGTTGGCGCGCATTCCGGTCGAGGTCGAATACGCGTCAGAATTCCGGTATCGCTCGCCGATCATCGATGACACGACTCTGCTTTTTGCTATTTCGCAATCCGGTGAAACAGCCGACACATTGGCCGCAATGCGCGAGGCAAAAAAGCTCGGTTGTACAGTGCTTGGTATTGTGAATGTCGTCGGCTCGACGATTGCCCGTGAATCCGACGGCGGCGTGTATATCCATGCCGGCCCGGAAATCGGTGTCGCGTCGACGAAAGCATTCACCTCGCAGGTCATGGTGCTCGGATTGATCGCCAATCTGCTCGGCCGCATGCGCCAGATGTCGGTCGCGCAGGGACACGAGATGATCGAGGCGATGGAGCGAATCCCCTCACAGATTGAGCGGATTCTCAAGCGCGAAGATGAAATCAAGGCGATTGCCGAGGCCTATTACCGCTCGAACAACGCGCTGTATCTCGGGCGCGGGATCAATTTCCCCGTCGCTCTTGAAGGAGCGCTCAAGCTCAAGGAAATTTCGTATATCCACGCTGAAGGATACCCGGCGGCGGAAATGAAGCACGGCCCGATCGCACTGATCGACGAAAACATGCCGGTGCTGGTAATCGCGCTCAAAGACGGCGTGTACGATAAAGTCATGTCGAATATCTCCGAAGTGCGCGCACGTAACGGGCGGGTGATTGCGATTGCAACCGAAGGCGACGAAGAGATCGCCGACCGGGTCGCGCACGTGATCTACATTCCCCAGACCAACAGAATGCTCTCGCCGCTGCTGTCGGTGATACCGCTTCAGTTGCTGGCCTATCACATCGCCGTCTTGCGCGGATGCTCGGTCGACCAGCCGAGAAATCTGGCGAAATCGGTGACGGTGGAATAACCGGCCATATTGCCGGACCTTGGGCTTCGTGCTCACATTGCAATTCCTGTAGGGCGGGTTCGTGTTTGAACCCGCCTCTTTTATTTTGCCATGTAACGTGATGTCAGGGCTCCTGCCCTGGTATTTTCTCTTTTGGACAATAGTGAGGTCGGGAGGACTGACAGCGCGACGATAGCCAGACAATTCTCATTTCCAATTTGACGCCGCGTCGTTCGCAGGTTACGTTCCCTCTGTTCGGCGGCGCATAGATCATCGGCCGCACAAAGGAGACAAAATGAATTATCCATTCTGGGATGTCGGGATCGGGTACGGATACCTGATGGCCGGTATCGCCATACTGCACGTTTTCATTTCGCACTTCGCCATCGGGGGCGGATTGTACCTGGTGATTGTCGAATCCGGAGCGCGAAAGCGCGGCGATCTGGCGACGCTTGATTATCTCAAGCGGCTGTCGAAATTCTTCATTCTCACGTCGCTCGTCATGGGGGCAATTACCGGCGTTGGGATTTGGTTTGTGATTGGGCTTTTGAATCCGGCCGCCACCGAAGCGCTGATTCACAATTTTGTGTGGGCGTGGGCGACCGAATGGACATTTTTTGTGATCGAAGTCGCTGCTGCGATTTTTTACTACTACGGGTGGGAGAAGATGTCGGCGCGACAGCATCTGATTCTGGGATGGATCTACTTTGTCGCGGCTTGGCTGTCGCTTTTTGTCATCAACGGCATTATCGGGTATATGCTGACACCGGGGGCATGGCTGGAAACCGGCAATGTCTGGGACGGCTTTTTCAATCCGACCTACTGGTCATCGCTCTGGTTCCGCACCGGAATCTGCATCATGCTGGCTGGACTGTATGCCCAGTTGATCGCAGGCGGGATTTCCGACAAGATATTCAAGGGCAAGATGTCCCGTATGAACACCCATTGGGTGATCGGCGGACTGTTGTTCGCGGCCGTCACCGGCTGGTGGTATTGGAACTCGGTGCCAATTGAAACACACAATCTCGCGCAGAGCGCGATGCCGGCAGTGATGAAGCAGATTTGGCATGTCGAGCTTCACGGCGGCATCATGCTCGTGCTGGCGGTCGTGTTCGGGTATCTGCTGGCCACGCGCATGAATCGGGGTTTCGCGATTGTCATGATGCTCAACGGACTTTTGTTTTTCGGGGCGTTTGAGTGGACGCGCGAGTCGATCCGGAAGCCGTACGCGATTTACGGATATATGTACGGCAACGGTATCGATGTCGCGCGAACCGACGAGCTAAAAGCCGACGGACTGCTTGCGCATATGACATACAGGACCGGCGATGACGGCGCCGATTTGTTTCGTCGCTCGTGTCGGTCGTGTCATACTATGAATGGCTATAAAGCGCTCAAGCCGCACTTCGACGGTACTGACGAAATGTTTGTCGCGGGAATTGTCAAAGGCACACACAAGCTCCGGGGGAATATGCCTCTCTTTCTGGGGACGGCATCGGACGCCGAGGCCATTGCGAAGTACATCTACACCCAGACTGATCATAGAACCGTCGGCGAAATCTACGGACTGTCGGGAGTGGAACTCGGCAAGAAGGTGTATGACCTGCGGTGTGGGAAATGCCATGTGATCGGCGGATACAACGACAAGTCCGCGTCGATACTTGGTCTGTCCGACGAAGACTACGCCGCGCTGCGGATCTCGACCGGCGATTACGATGAATTCATGCCGGCCTACACCGGCACAATTGAGGACTGGGATGCGATGGTATCGTACTTGAAATCACTGCCGGTGGGAGGGACCAAGTAATGCAACTCCCTGATTACAACTTCTTGTCGGCACCGCTCTGGCTGATCACGGTGCTCCACTGGGTAACACTCACTCTACACTTTGCGGCGATGAATTTTCTGGTTGGTGGACTCATTGCAATTTTGTGGGGGAAATTCACCGACCGCTGGAATCATCCGGTCGTACAGAAATTCGTCACGCTCTTCCCGAGCGCCCTGGCGGCGACCGTAACATTTGGTGTTGCGCCGCTGTTGTTCTTGCAGCTGGTTTATCATCGACAAGTGTATTCGGCCTCGATTGTCTCGGCCTGGTTCTGGCTCGGGATTATTGCGGCGGTGATCGTTGGCTACTACCTGCTGTATGCCGCATCGATGTCAGATACGAAAGGAAAAGGGAATAAGGCGGCGTATCTCATCGGGGCATTGATATGTTTTGTCTATGTCTCGGTTGTGTATAGCTCGATCTTCTCGATGGCTGAAAATCCGGATTTGATCGCCAAGTTGTACGCATCGAACCAATCAGGTTGGGTAATCAATCCCGACATTCACGGGTACGGGTATCGCTGGCTGCATATGATCTTTGGCGCGATCACTGTCGGCGGGTTCTTCGTCGGCTGGCTCGGCAGGGGGAATGACGAGGCCTACAAAGTCGGACGGGCGTTCTTCTTGTGGGGAACGGTGATTGCAGGGACATTTGGGACATTCTATTTGATCAGTCTTGGATCGCACCTGCGGCCGTTCATGCGCACGCCGGGAATCTGGGCGCTGACATTAGGCATTATTCTGTCGGCCGGATCGCTGCATTTCTTTTTCAAGAAGAAGTTCATTGGTGCGGCGGCGATGTTGTTCACCTCGCTTTTTGCAATGGTGCTCACGCGGCACTTTGTGCGGCTGCTGCATCTAGGCACAAGCTTTGAACCGTCGAGTATCCCTGTTCGCCCGCAGTGGTCAATCTTTATTGTGTTCCTGTTGTTCTTCCTGATCGCGGTGGGTGTAGTGTGGTATATGGTGCGGGTGTTCTTGCGAAAGTCGTAGGTCGAAACCCCTGCCCCGCAGTGGTCGAGCGAAGCGAGAGGTTTCGACGACCTATTCTGTCATACCGGCGGAGGCCGGTATCCAGTCTTATCTTGACCGGCTCCGCATTCAGTTGCGGTGGGAGGTTTGTTGGAAGAAGATCTATTGTACAAGACTGGGCCCCGACCTTCGTCGGGGTGACATCGTTGCACACAACGCAAACTCAGGCCGGAGTGCGGCAGAGCTGACGCGTGGGAGTTGAGACAGACTTGCGCAAGATACCTTCAATGTCTACAGTGGGATTTAAAACGGTGATTCGGCGCGCGGCGGAAATCTGAAATTCGCTGCCAAGATCTGACAGGAACTCTTTGAGCTGAGTAAGAGATTGAAAAACCGCCGGATAAGTTTCCGTGTGCGTATGTTCCAAGTCAGTGTTCGTCTGGTCAGCTGGAGCATTCCTGAATCTTTCGAGTGCATTGCCCAACCAGTGCAGGCCCTGAATTGCGAAAGCGACGCCGATATAGTCGGGGTCGGAGCAAAGCAGGACAACGCCGACTATTTCGGAGCTATTGGATGAGGGCAGGGGGACATGGCGGATGATCGAGTAGAAACCGTTTCTTGCTTTCATGGTGTTCTCTTGTTGTCGATATCGGTTTCTTAACGAGTTGTATTCCCTTTATACCAACGAAGCGGGTAGAGTGTTCCGAAAATCACATGTGCATGTCCACGCGGGGCAAAAAAGAACGGCGGGTTCAAAGACGAACCCGCCCTACAAAAGAAACGTGGCGCACACGAATGTACGCCACGCAGAAAATCGCAGAGTCAAATCGATGGGGCAGGCAGGATGCCTGCCGCCCACAGCGTAAGTCTATTAGATAATCTTATCCGCAGCGGCTTTGAAGTCTTCATAGGAGGCCGCGCCGACCCTGCGTTTGACTTCTTTGCCGTTTCGGTCAATGAAGATCGTGGTCGGGACACCGCGAATGCCGCCGTACTTTTGGTAGATGTCGTCTTCGCCCATCAGCATCACCCAGTGCATCCCAGCATTGGAGGCGTAGGCCCGGACTGCGTCGGGGTTATCGTTGACCGCCAAGCTGACAATCTCAAGTCCCTTTGATTTGTATTCGTCGTAGAAGCGGACCAGATCGGGAATTTCTTTTCGGCAAGGCGGACACCAGGTCCCCCAGAAATTGATCACAAGCGGCTGTTTGCCGACCCACTGTGTCGCCTGACGCTGAGCGCCGTCGATATCCATCGCGGTAAAGGTAATCGCGCTTGGGTCAAGTGACGATGAGCCCGCTTGATCGGATGGTGTCTGCGCCTGCATTTGATCGGACGGTGTCTGCGCCTGCATCTGATCGGAGGGGGCGTTGTCGGTCTTGGCGACATCGGTCTTTTCACCCGAGCAGGCCGAAAGAACAAGGGCAAGCGCGGCCGGGCCCAAGATAATTCTCGAAAGATTTTTCATTACAACTCCTGTAAACGGTCTAAATGTCGAAATCGGCATGACTACTTGTTCTCGGCTCCGGAGGTTTGCTGGGCTTTGTTGCGGGTGGTGTCGTACTTGCGGTCGCGGACAAACTCCAGAATCTTCTTGAGTTCGGGGGCCTGACGGTAGCCGGGGAGCGTTCCTAAGTTCGCGCCCTCGGGAGAAACAAAGGCCAGGGTCGGATAACTGCGAATAGCGTACTGCGTCTGACCCAAATCGCGCTCGGAGATTTTGTAGCCGTCGATATCGAACAAGCTATCCTGATCACCCCAGACTTTGGTCAGCACGAAATCTTTGTTGAGCGTGCCGATGATCGACGTATCCGTGTAAGTTTCTTTTTCCATCTTACGGCACCAGCCGCACCAGGTGGCGGTGAAGTGCACCATGACATGCTTGCCCTCTTTCTTGCCGAGCTTGAGGGCCTCGGGGTAGGGGTACCAGGTAAGCCCGGCGCCGTCCTTGAGCGGCGTAGTCGATGCAAGTGTGCCTCCCGTTTTGTCGGGCTTGGGCGGTTCGTTGGCGGAAAGTGACAGAGCCAGGGCGAAGATCGCAGCCGCTCCAATCAGCATGGTCAGGCGTTTCATCGTGGGTCCTTTATCGTCGAG
>CAYVWS010000079.1:8773-11530 GCA_964455535.1 uncultured Ignavibacteriales bacterium
CTACATCGGCCGGAGGTAAGCGGCGGAGTGGCCGAGGATCTCTTTGAGCCGATTCAAAAGCTCAAAGTCGGGAGTCACGAAATATCGCTTCGACTTAATATACACTTCAGATCCGTTTTCGCGCGCCGCTAAAAGAACCGGAATCTGCCCCTGGTGCTCGGCCAGCGATGACAGCGCCTCACTGATAGTTTTTTCGGCGCAATCGGGCTCAATCTTAAGCACCAACTGACAGCGAAATTTCTCCGTAAGTTGTTCCAGGCCGACGATTTCCGAGGCGACGATCTTGGCCGTTTCGCCCTCGCGGGTCGAAACCCGACCCGTCACCAGAATCATCCGGTCGGTCTCCATGACGGCACTGCTCTTTTGGAAACAATCTGAAAAGACAATCAGTTCCACCGAGCCGGTGTAGTCCTCACAGGTGGCAAAGGCCATCAGGTTGCCCTTCTTGTCGGTCTTCTTCTTGATGCTGGTCAGGATGCCCGCCACGGTCACCTCGCGGCCGTCGGGGGCGCCGGCCAGCGCCGAGACTGTGGCATTGGTGAACGAGCCGATTTCGTTGCGGTATTTGTCGAGCGGATGCCCGGAGATATAAAAGCCGAGCATTTCCTTTTCTTTGGCGAGCTTTTCGGTGGCGTGCCATTCGGAGATATCCGGCAAGGCGGGAGCGACGCGCTCGATGGCTTTTCCCGACGCCGCAAACAGATCGACAGTCGATTGTTTTTCGAACACCCGATGCCCGAATTCGAGCATGGCCTCGGCGGCGGCGAATTTTTGCGCACGTTTTCCGGGAAATGAGTCGGTCGCACCGGCGGCGATGAGCGATTGCAAAGTCCGGCTGTTGAGAAGCCGTGGCTCAAGCGAGGAAACCAGATTCGGCAAATCAGTGAACTTTCCGTGTGCTTCGCGACTTTTGACAATCGCGGTCGCGGGTGCTTCACCGACATTTTTCACCGCCAGCAGACCGAATCGGATTTTCCGGTCGATCACCGCGAAGTTGACTTCGGATTCGTTTACATCGGGTGGCAGAACTTGAATCGCCATGCGTCGGCACTCTTCGAGCAGCACGTAAATTCGGTCGGAGTCCGACATTTCGGAGGTCATCAGCGCCGCCATGAATTCGTGCGGGTAGTACCGCTTCAGCCAGGCAGTGTGATAGGCCACCAGCGCATAACAGGTAGCGTGGGCTTTGTTAAATCCGTACCGCGCGAATGTTTCGATTTGGTTGAACACCTCGGCGGCAACTTCGGGGGAGACTTTGTTGGCCGCCGCGCCTTTCTTGAAGGCCTCTTTTTGGTCGGCCATGAGGGCGGCGTCTTTTTTGCCCATCGCTTTGCGCAACAGATCGGCTTTGCCGAGCGAGTACCCCGCCATCTCGTTCGCGATCTTGAGCACCTGCTCTTGAAATACGATCACGCCGTACGTATCGCCGAGACTTCGCTCAAGCACCGGATGCAGATAGACCGGCTTTTTCGTGCCGCGTTTGCGGTCGATGTATTCGTCGATCATCCCCGAATCGAGTGGACCGGGGCGATAGAGCGCGTTCATCACGGTCAGGTCGGTGAAATTCTCCGGCACCAGACGGCGCATATAGTCGCGCATGCCCATCGATTCGAACTGGAAAATGCCGATTGTGTCGCCGCGCGCGAAGATCTTGAATACCTCGGGGTCGTCAAGGGTGAGCTCATCCAGATTGATATCTTTGCCGTGATTTTCTTTGATCATCCGAAGGGCGTCGTCGAGCACGGTCAGGGTGCGCAGTCCCAAAAAGTCCATCTTGAGCAGGCCGATTTCCTCGACCATCGTCATGTCGTATTGCGTCGTGACTTCGTCGTTGGACCCCTTGAAAAGCGGCACATAGTTGGTCAGCGCCGAGGGGGCGATCACGACTCCAGCGGCGTGGGTCGAACAATGACGCGCCAGACCTTCAAGCGTGATGCCATAAGTCAACAACCGATCAATGCGGACATCAGACTTGCGTAGAGCTTCGAGCTCGGGGACTTGTTTGATCGCTTGTTCGAGGGTAATGCCGATTTGGGCGGGAACCATCTTGGCGATCTTGTCGACCTCGCCGTAGGGCATGGCGAGGACACGGCCGACATCGCGGATTACCCCGCGCGCCGCCATAGTACCGAACGTGATAATCTGGCACACGTTATCGGCGCCGTACTTGTCGATCACATATTTGATAATCCTGTCGCGCCCGCGATCGGAGAAATCGATATCGATATCAGGCATCGAAATGCGCTCGGGATTTAGGAATCGCTCGAAGAGCAGGCCGAACTTGATCGGATCGACATTGGTGATCTTCAGCACATACGAGACAATCGAGCCCGCCGCGGAACCACGACCCGGTCCGACGCGGATCCCGTTGTTGCGGGCGTAGTCGCAGAAATCTTTGACGATCAGAAAATACCCGGCGTACCCCATCTGGCGAATGACACCGAGTTCGTAGTCGAGGCGCGTTTTGATTTCTTTGGTGATTTCGCCGTAGCGTTCTTTGGCGCCGCGCTCACACAGGTCTTTCAGATACAGATCGGGATCGACAAACGGTTTGGGGATCGGGAACTGCGGCAGTTTGAGTTTGCCGAGTTCCAATTCAAGATTGCATTGCTCGGCTATAGCGACCGTGTTTTCAAGCGCCTGTTTGTAGTCGCCCAGCGCCTGCTCCATTTCGTCGGCTGATTTGAAATAGATCTGGTCGGTGTTGTAGCGCATCCGGTCGGTGTCTTCGACCATTTTGCCGGTCTGAATGCACAA
>CAYVWS010000080.1:0-11512 GCA_964455535.1 uncultured Ignavibacteriales bacterium
AGCTGACAGTCGCCGAGGGCGAGGCGAAAGCGATTGCCTCGGTATTCAACGCCATCCACGATTCCAAGCCGGACGACAAACTGATAACGCTGAAATATTTGGAGATGCTGCCCAAGCTGGCCGAGGGCTCGGCCAATAAGATATTCCTGCCGTATGAGGCGAGCGGGATTTTGTCGGCCTTATCGGCGATGGTGGAGGGGATAAAGAACCCGACACCGAGTGCGCCGGTGCAGACGAAGGGTTGATTTCTTTGTAGGGCAGGTCCGTCTTCGGACCTGCACTGGTACAAAAGCTGTTGATTTGAAGTGAATCTGTGCCGTCAGGTGCCCTCACCTGACGGCGGGTACCAAGAGTGGCACTCGGAAACACGAGGCAGACGGTGACGAAGAGCACTTGGATTCTCTACGCATTTCTTGCCATTCTTCAATTGTCGTGTAGTTTCTTTCCTGAGAAAGTCTCAATTCGCGATCAACGACTGAAGCCATTGCTCGAAGCCGCGAACTCATTCGACAGGGCAAAATACGGTTTTTCTCCTCTACCTGACACGGGTAGAGTTTACGTCGAGTTCGAAGCAAAAGAAAACTACGATGCAATGATTCACTTTTACGGAAGAACTTCACGGACCATTGCGTTTCGTAAAGCGGCAACTGGTTTTCGATGGATCGGGGAGCAGGAGACTTTCAAAGGTCCTCGTGAGTACACAAATGAAGATGGAACTTTCAATGAAGAGATCTGCCTCACTTACGATCTCGAACCGATTGCCGGTGTCCCGCTGAATCAATTGGATGTTCGCTACTCAGGTGGGGACTTGCATGTTGGAGAAGAGTTCGGGGGAAGTCTGAAACTTGAACGTGCGATTCAGATACTTGATCAATGGGGCTATCGGAAGCCCGAGCAACCAAGATAGGTGTGAATTTCCCTATGATCGATTATGTGCGCGGCAGGCAAATTGCCAGCACGTCAGGTGACGCGCCGTCGGAACGCCGACCGACAAGTGAAGATGTCGAAACCTTTTTCGCCTTCGGCGAAAGACCCCTTCGGGGCAGGGGATTTCGACCTACAAGAAGTTCATCTCGTGTCACCCCGGCCAAGTGACGAATTCGCCGACAGCGAATGAGTCGCGCCGAGCCGGGGCCCAGCAAGAAATATGACATCAAATTCGGATTTCAAATCGGTGACTGGGTCCCGGGTCTTCGGGCTCTCCGCCGCAGGCGGATCGCCCTTCGCCCGGGATGACACTTTTGTAGTGCGCTATACACAAAAGTTCGCCACGCTCGGCTCAGGAGAGGCGCCCTTCGACTCCGCTCAAGGCGACGTTTCGATCAGCTAGAATGCGGTTTAGAATCGTATCGCGGTTCGGCTTCTTTCATCCGTTGAAAGCGAGTACCACCGGTGTGCCTTAGTGCACTTTGGATGAGCGCGTAGCGTCGGGCTGAGCGGAGTCGAAGCCCGACTTTTCAATCACTCCCCGACGAATTGACTTCCCCCTCTATTTCCCCTACTTTCCCTCTCCCATGCCTGAATTTTCACGGACTGACATACGCAAACCCGCGGTCGCGGGGTCGTTCTACCCCGCTGACGCCGGCCAGCTTGCCAAAACCATTGCTGAGATGTTTGCCTCGGTGGAAAAAGAAGCGATTATCGGGCGGCCGGTGGCTCTTGTTGCGCCGCACGCCGGGTATCCGTATTCGGGCAAGACTGCGGCCAAAGCGTTCAAGTTACTCGAAGGCGAAGAATACGACACGGTGGTGATCGTGTCGCCGTCGCATATGATGTTTTTCAAAGGGTGCGCGGTCTACGGCGGCGGCGGATACCAGACACCGCTCGGCATCATCGAAACCGACTACGAGCTCGCCTCGCGGATCGCCTCGATCAATCCGGCGGTCTTCTTCTCCAATATGGGTCACGCCACCGGCGGTGCGCGCGGCGAACATGCGCTCGAAGTCCAGTTGCCGTTTCTGCAGATCGTGCTCGGCAAATTCAAATTGGTTGCGATTATCATGGGAGATCAGGAACCCGAATCGATCAACGGTCTGGCCGAAGTGTTGAGTTCAACTCTCAAAGGAACCAACACGCTGTTGGGTGCTTCGACCGATCTTTCGCATTTTCATTCAGACAATGAAGCCCGCAAGCTCGATTCGGAGATTCAAAAAGCAATCGAGCAGTTCGACCCCGATGCCCTCACCGAAGTTTTGGAATCAGGCAAAGGGGAGGCCTGCGGCGGCGGCGTAGTTACTACAGTCATGCGAGCGGCCAAGCGACTCGGCGCAAGTGAAGTCAAGTTTTTGGAATACACAACCTCGGCGGCGACCACCGGCGATTTCGACGAAGTTGTCGGGTACTTATCCGCGGCGATGACCGGCGAGCGCAAACAAGCAAACAAAGAACTGCTCGGCGCCAAGGCGGCCAAAGAGGATTCTACGCGGTTATCGGACGCCGACCGGATTTTCCTGCTCACTGTCGCGCGCGCGGCGATTGCGGCGCACTTCGCTACTCGCACATATACCCCGCCCGAAACCGAAGAAACCCGCCGTAAGTCGGGAGTGTTTGTTTCGGTGCATGTCGACAGCGACCTGCGCGGGTGTATCGGAATGATCAAGTCGCGGACATCGCTGGTCGAGGCAGTGGCCGAGATGGCCGTGGCGGCGGCGAGCGACGATCCAAGATTCGCACCGCTATCTGTCGACGAATTGTCGCGGGCACAGATTGAGATTTCCGTCTTGTCGCCGCTTGAAGTAGTGCGCCGCTTCGACGATATCAGAGTCGGCCGCGACGGCCTCATGATCAAGCTCGATATGCACTCGGGGCTGTTGTTGCCGCAGGTGGCGGTCGATCACGGCTGGGATTACATCGAATTTCTTGAGCAGACTTGTTTGAAGGCGGGTCTTCCCAAGAACAGCTACAAAGACAGATCAGCGCAGATTTATAAGTTTACCGCGGAAGTGTTTTCGTAGGCGGGCTGAATCAGCAAATTGGTTTTTTTGCAGGGCGGGTTCGTCTTTGAACCCGCCTTCTTTTGCTACGACGTGGCAAATGAGCAAGGTGTCGAAACCTCGTCTGCCGTCGGCGGACGACCCCTTCGGGGCAGGGGTTTCGACCTACAAGACTTGTCGGACGGGTTGATTTCCCCTACCTTTCACGCCTATGAACTCTCAACCCAGCGTTCTTATCACCGGCGCCAACGGATTTATCGGGTCGCGGCTGTGTCGTCGGTTTCTCGATGAAGGGTGCATTGTCTATGCCGGTGTGCGCAAGTCGGCCGATTTGTCGCTTCTTAAGGATTTGCCAGTAGAATACCGGTATGGCGATATCACACAGCCGAACACACTGCCCGCTATGGTTGCCGGGGTTGACTATGTCATTCACAACGCCGGCTTGGTCAAAGCAAAGCGGAAAGAGCAGTTCTTCGCGGTCAATGAACAGGGCACACACAACCTGCTGACTGCTGTGATCGAGCACAATCCGAGCGTGAAGCGGGTAGTGGCGATTTCTTCGCTGGCGGCCGCGGGACCCTCGCGCGACGGCATCGCGGTTGCCGAATCCGATCCGCCGCATCCGATCACGGTGTATGGCCGCTCAAAGCTCGCCGGAGAGAGAGTGGCAATAGAGTTTGCCTCACGATTGCCGGTGGTAGTCGTTCGCCCGCCGGGCGTGTATGGTCCGGGGGATAAAGAGATTTTCACTTTTTTTCAGACGGTCTATAACCGGTTGAAACCGTGTATCGGTGACACCAGCCGCAAGATTCAGCTTGTGCATGTTGACGATCTCTGTCGCGGCGTCTATCTGGCGGCGACGCGGGAGACAGGGTCCGGCGCAGTGTATTTCATCGCGGAAAATCGGGCATATGAAATGCGCGAGCAGGTAGCAATCTTGCAGCAGTCGTGCGGACGGAAGGGCATACCGGTGATTGTGCCGGCGTGGTTGTTCAAAACGATCGGATCGATATCAGAAACAATCTTTCGCATGGTTGGCGCTACGCCGATGCTGACGCGCGAGAAGGCCAATGAGATTTTGCAGTCGTGGGAGATCAATACCGAAAAGGCCAAACGCGAACTGGGCTTTGAATCGGCAATTCCGTTTGCCGAAGGCGCCAAAGGGACGTACGACTGGTATATCAAGGAGAAGTGGCTATAATGATTTCGGCAACTCTGATGCTGGCCTGTGTCGCGGCGGCGGGAGTCTATCTGCTCGCCATTTCAATCGTGCTTCAGCTTGTCGAGCGAAATCTCAAGTTGTCGACCGGAATCCCGCCTGAACTGCTTGAAACGACCGGCTGGGTCTGGACCGGGTTCACATTCATTATGGAACTGATGTTCTATGTCGTGATCCCGACGTTGGCCTACAGCTTCTTTTATGTCATCATGCCGTTTTCAGGCAGTCGCGCCGGAATCGCGGCCGGGTTGTTTGCCTTTGTCATGGGGGCAACACCGGCATTGATGGGATTGTCGGTTCGGGTACGATTGCCGATGCCGTATTTGCTCTACCTGTTGTTGTCAGTTCTTTTGAAAGTCTGTGGATGTATGTTAATCATAGCGTGGTTATATGCCCTCTGAAATTGCACCCGTGTTCGATCAGGCCAGAATCACTTTTGACAATGTGCGCGAGATCTTCCCGCACACCAAGAATGTTGTCTATTTCAACGCCGCGGCGGTGGGGCCGTTCTCGACACTTGTCTATCAATCGGTCGAGGACCATCTCAGTATGCGGGTGCGCTCGGAAAAAGACGATTCGCATGTCGCATTCGGTACCGCCGATGAATTGCGCAAGCTGTACGCGGCACTGGTGGGAGCCGAGCATCGGCATATCGGGCTGGGCTCGAATACATCATTCGGGCTGAATCTTGCGGCCTACGGTCTGCCGATGAAACCCAGTGACGAGATATTGGTGTCGGACTGCGAATTTCCCGCGGCGGTCTATACGGCCAAAGCGGCGGCCTCGGCGCGCGGGCTGACGGTCAAGTTTATCAAATCGGTGGATAAGCGCTTCGATCTGGATGAATTCAAAAAGTCGATTGGTCCCAAATCGCGGATGCTGATAATCTCGTATGTGCAGTTCTTCAACGGGTACAAAAACGACATGGCGGCGATTGGCCGAATCTGCAAAGAGCATGGACTGTGGTTTGTGATCGACGGCATTCAGGGGATGGGGCATGAGCCGATCGATTTGCCGAAAGTCGGCGCTCATATTTTTGCGTCCGGCTGTCAGAAGTGGATGCTCTCCCCGCAGGGGTGCGGATTCTTCTATGTATCCGATGAAGCCCGCGAGGCGATTGTGCCGCCCTTCATGTCGTGGATCGGGGCCGACTGGAAAATGCAGTACACCGACATGTTCTATTACGACAAACCCTACTTTGATTCGGCCCGTCGCTTTGAAATGGGGTACTATGCGGTGCTGAATTTCATGGGAATGCTGGCGGGAGTGAAACCGTTTGTTGATTTGGGCATCGATAAGATTCAACAGCACAATCATGTGCTGGTTGATCGATTGGTGAAATACATCAATTCGAATCCACACTACCGGGTGACATCGACACTCGATCCAAATCACCGGACCTCGCTCTTCACGTTTTCATGCGAGGACCTCGAAGCGCTGCACAAAGCGCTGCTTGCCCGCAAGATCATCTTGGTGCGGCGCGAGGGTTCGATCCGTGTGTCGGTACACCTATACAACAACGAAGCCGATATCGACAAACTGATCGAGACAATGGACGATTTCGCACGGGGTCGATGAAATTGTCACTCCTATGGTGAGTCTGCGCGACAGCAAGTTGTTGATTACCGGTGCGACCGGCACACTGGGCAAGCAGCTCGTTTACGAATGCCTCAAGCGGGGAATCAAACCGATCGCGATGGTGCGCGCGGGGTCGAACACCGAGTATCTCGACGCCAACGGCATCGAAAAGCGGGCGGCTGATATTCGCAATCGTGCTGAGTTGGATAGAGTGGTTCAGGGGATCGACGCAGTGATTCACTGTGTGGCGTGGGTGAATTTCAGGCAAGATCGGTTCACGCAGTTTACCGGCATCAATGTGATTGGCGCGGTGGATATGTACCGTGCGGCGGCCAAAGCGGGAGCGAAGCGGTTTGTGCAGGTATCGTCGGTCGCGGCGGTCGGCGGCAAACCGCGTAATGCAGTCGATCCCGATCTTCCGGCAAACGAAGATTGGCAATTCAATATCGATCATCTGAAGATACCCTACATGCTGACCAAGCACGCGGCAGAAGTCGAATTGAAAAGAGAATGGATGCAGGGCGGGCCGGAGCTGGTGATAGTCAATCCGTCGATCATCGTGGCGCCGTCGCGCAGCGGCGACGACCGCGGCAAAGCAAGCAGGACCTTCGGGCGGGCGTTCATGCCCAGTCTGCCCAACCTGGTTAACCTTGTTGATCTCCGCGATGTCGCGCCGGCGATTCTGAACGCATTTGAAAAAGGAAGACCGGGGGAACGATACTTGTTAACCGGAGAGAATCCGTCGGTAAGGGAATTAGCACAAAAAGTCGCTGAACTCCTGGGCAAGAAGCCGATGTTTGTCAGTCTACCACATTGGTGTTACATGAATGCAGCGCGGCTATCAGTTGTCTGGCACAGACTAACAGGCAAAGAGAAGATGTCGTTCTATCCCGATTTGGTGCGACTGGCTGATTACAATTGGACATTTTCAAATGCGAAGGCCCGGGTGGAACTCGGCTTTGCGCCCCGACCCCTCGATCACACACTGCGCGATTTGCTGACCAATCGATTTACCGGCACATACATGTTGCCTGAAAAATAGCACGGATGTCGAAACCTCTCGCTTCGCTCGATCACGCCTTCGGCGTGACAGCGGTTTCGACCTACAAGAGTTTCGCCGTGTCAGTGTCCGAATCTACGATCGAGGGAGATTCGTCCGGCGCCGGTGAACAGAATCGCAACGTACATCACGAGATAAATTACCGCCAATTCCTGCTTGGCCCAGGGGGCGCCGTCGTGAACGATAAACGCCGCAACCGCCATGTTGATGACCAATGAAAGCGCGGCAAACCGCGTGAACAGTCCGAGTCCAATTAGAATAGAGCAGAAGAATTCGGCAAAAACCGCCAGCGACAAACTCGCGGCCGAACCAATCCCCAGCGGATCGGAAAAGGTGGCGGACTTTTCGGCAAATCCGGCAAGCTTGGACCAGCCGTGGCCGAAAAGCATCAGCGCGGCAACTCCGACTCGAAGCGCACACAGGCCCCAGTCAGTCGCGCTCAGATGACCGGAGGGCACAGAGCCGAATAGTAATCGTCGAAAAGTTTTCGCCACGTATGTATCTCCTTTGTTATGACTTTTTAAAAATTACGATGCCACGCCAAAATTGGCAAGCCACGCCTGCGCGATGCGAATGTCAACCGAGGTCAGTTCGTGACCGGCATTTGATTTGTAGAGCAGTACATCAGCGCGGCACTGCTCGAAGAGCAATTTCAATTCATCAGGTTGATCTGACGGCATGGTCGAATCATGTGACCCCGCCAAGAGGCAGACTTTCCTGCCGCTCAAATCAGGAAGCGGGTAGGGCCGATAAGGGACCATCGGGCGTAAAAGGCAACAGCCGGCCAGCAAAACGGGTCGGGCAAACATAAGGGCCGAACCGATATTGGCGCCGTTGGAATATCCGACTGCGATCAGCGGACTTGATTCGATGTGATATTGTCGGCGCGCGGAATCGACAAAATCGCCGAGTTCGCCCGCGCGAAACTTCAGATCTTCGATATCGAATACACCCTCGCGCAGTCTCCTGAAAAAACGGGGCATCCCGTTTTCGAGCACTTTGCCGCGCGGCGACAGTAGGGCGGCGCCGGGGAGCAGGTCGCGACCGAGTTCAATCAGATCGCTCTCGTTGCCGCCGGTACCGTGCAAGAGCAACAGCGCCGGCAGATCCGGTTTGGTCGCGGGCACAAATCGATGTATGGAATCAGAAAGCTGATCGGTCATAGGTACGGGTCAGCTTCTCGGCAGCGTGATGGGCGGGAGGCGACGGGCGATTCGTTCGCGGTCGGGTTCCACCCAAGGCGGCAGTTGCAATTTGTGTCCGAGCTGGTCGATTGATTCGTCGACACCAAATCCCGGCGGATCAGTGGCGATCTCGTAAAGCACGCCGCCCGGTTCGCGGAAGTAGATCGAGTGGAAATAGTTGCGGTCGATGACCGGCGTCACGTTCAGTCCTTCGAGTCGTATCTTCTCGCGCCAGGCAAGCTCAGAGTCGTCGTCGGCCACACGCCAGGCGATATGGTGCACCGATCCGGCCGATGAAATTCCGACCGGCAAATCCTCGCGACGATTAAGATCGACTATGGCGCGGTTTTCGTCGGAGCCAGCTGCTAAACGGAGGCGGTCGGCATCCTCGGTGATCTTGGTAAAGTCCATCGCCCCCGCCAGCAGTTTCTGTGTCGATGGCAGTCGAAGCGAAGCAAGCGTCACGCCATAGAATCCGCGCAGCGAGTGTTCGGCCGGGACAGATTTCGAATCGAAACCGCCGCGAAGCTTTGTGGCATTATCGGCGACCAGTTCGATGCGCATGCCGTCGGGATCGTGAAAAGCGAGGACTTCTTCGGAGAACCGCGCAAAGGGACCGTCGAACGTAATGCCGTGCACCGACAATCGATCAACCCAGAATGAAATGGACTCCGGCGCGATAGCGTACATGACCGCGGTAATCTGGCCGCGCCCCGGCTTGCCGGGGGAAGCGTCGGGGAAGGGGAAAAAGGTCAGGATCGTTCCCGGTGTACCGGTCTGGTCGCCAAAGTAGAAATGATAGGTGCCGGGTTCGTCGTAGTTGACAGTCTGCTTAACTAGGCGCAAGCCGAGCGTTTTGACATAGAAATCGATATTGCGCTGGGGGTCAGAGGCCAGCGCGGTTATGTGGTGTATTCCGAGAAGCGGTTTGGTCGGACTCATATATGTACCCCAATAAAGATCATAGTAGTCCATAGAACGGGGTTGGGGGAGTGGTGGTTCCTTAGAGAAGTACGGGGCTGGGACTTGCGGAGAACCGCCGATTAAGTACATTTAGTGGTCAGCGTACCAGACCGGGTTCTTTGTACAGTCACGCTGGAAGAAATCAGATATCTCGAAATGGAGGGAGTTGGGCTGTGTTACCACTGATCGGACTACTAATATGGTCAACAGGGATGGCGATTCTCGCGGCCATCATATTTCAGGACGAGAAGCGCAAGTGGGCGCAGATCGTGGCAGTGGTGTTTGTCCTGGTCATGATTTTCACAATGTGCTTCTCATGTGTGGGGATCATGACTGGTGGCAGAGAGGGAACGCCATGATGCATGTCATATGCATCCTCATTGTGCTAGCGTTATGTGGATCGGCATGGTCTACTGCTCTGCCGAACAAGTTTGCTCATGACGCGCTCGATTGATTCCACGGCTTTCTTTGGGGAACGCCAATCGACTCACTAAGAACGTCCTTCGGTCTGACCGATCGATTCGCCCTGAGTCCCGACAGCTCGGCCTATTCGTGCCGCTCGTCGGTTATCGAGGTCGCCGGCGCAGAAGTCTCCAATTTTCAACTCAGCTTCTTCAGAGATCGATTCTGCGGCTTGACCTTTGAAACAAACAGCGAAGCCGATTTTGAGCAAGTGCGTGGAATCCTGCGGGCCAAGTACGGCCATGAGTCGAAGACCGAGACTTACGGTCATGAGTTCAGCTGGAACTCCGGTGCGAGCGTCCGGACCGGTGAATACAATAAGATATCCAAAGTGGGGACGTTTGCTTTGTGTAGCTGGCCAATGATCCAAGAGGCGCAAGCGACTTTTACCCGGTTTCTCGCGCGACCACCTAACCCGGCGGTGCAGATCCCACTCACACTGGCCGCGCCCGACACCGGGATCGCAACTGCTGACAGCACAGGCCCAATAGCGGACACGAAACCAGGGCCGTCTCTCTTCGGACATTTTGGGCTACTAATGGGCTCCATCATCTTGATTCTCGCCATTCTACTGTTGATTGCATGGATACTATTCCCAGTACTCATGTTCCACCGCCTGAGCCAAATAAGGCGGATCCTACTCAAGCAGAAAGAGGGAGGTGCGGCTTGAACTCCAGAGTACTTCTTGTCTCAACATGTCTACTGTTCGCCCTTACGATCGTAGAAGATCAACGATCGGAAGCTAAGAGATACTCCGATCGTTGGTGGCAAATGCAAAGAATTCAAGAAAACATCGACAGCCTAGTGAAGAACCCTCATCGGATGGACTCGGACATTTCCGAAACTACGATCAAGTTCAATATTTCAAATGAGTTTTTCGATCACCCTGATAGCGGTCTGATGATATGGGATTCTGTGTTGGCCTCAGTCCGCTACGTCAAGTGCGCCCCATGTAGCATTCTGTTTACAATCGACCGAGGCATGGTCCCGCTTGCTATCGCCTGGCAGGACTCCGGTTTGTGGTCCTCGTGGTTTTTCCCCGACTCCGCCATCGCAATGCGGAGGGAACTTGAAGAGAAGCGGATATCCTTTGCCCCCGAATATAAGTCGATGTTTCAAGATCGATACGGAGTTACCTGTTCATTTGTAGCGGATGGCTATCTTCACCGCGTCTTCAAGGTGACCTGCCCGATCATAGGGCCGCTCACTGCCAACATGATCGCCGAAGATACGATCATAACAAATTTGCTCGGTGAGGCTGGTTTCTATTCGATGGAGATATCCAATGGCAGACAATTCTCCAAGGCGTATCCAATACGACGACCGGAGTGATGTCTATGAGCGACAACAAAGACAATCCCGCCTCCACAAACTCTATCCTCACTCGGAATGGGCGCAAAAGACGCCGTATTATTACTAAGCCGGCCCGGTTCCCAGCCAGTGAAACAATCAATCGCGATTTCGCGTTATGAATACTGGCGGCTTGAGCTAGTATCTCCGATAGAGTATCTTGGTTAGAGCAGGTCGTCAGGTAAGGGCACCTGACGGCACATGGTTCTTTGACAATTGGAGACGATACGCGGCCTTGTGCCGTGCTCGTCTTACCAACACTTCGAATGTTGCGCTCTTATGGTTGCGCCGGCGATTCGATTCGATGTTCCGCGAAGCCGAATGCGCTCGAACTCAATCGTATCGGCCCTGTCAATGTCAATTGACATTGCCGATACAAAGCCGCGACAGCCAAGAGTGCCTATGGCACGGGGGTGACTTGGTTTCGACGGGTATAGTGTGGGGTTGTTGGCGTGCCGAGGTTGTCTGGATCCTCGTTAAATAGCCGGGCAAACACACAAATGGCGAGTATAACTACGCCATGGCTGCCTAATCTAACCGATTAGTGGCACAGCCCGTCGTGCCTGATCTTCGTCTTCGAGATTAGGACACGGCGTCGTCAAGGGAGACTCGGTGGCTCGACGCCGTTAAGAGCCGCCAAAATCCAACGGCTGGTCTTAGGCGTGGTCTGTCGATCGACAGCGGCTAAGACGAGAAAAAGAAAGATCGACTACGCATGTAGATGACGGCCTGGCGTTATGCTCGGACGGGGGTTCGATTCCCC
>CAYVWS010000081.1:0-11489 GCA_964455535.1 uncultured Ignavibacteriales bacterium
TTGTGGAAGGAATGTGGTCGGCGCCGGCAAAGTTGAAGGTCCCCGACGGATTGAAGGAAAACCAGAGGTTGTTGTTCTTATCGCAGACGGCCCCCCGGGCGAAATTTTGATTGGTTGATGTGCAATTAAGCGCTTTTTCGTAAACGCCTGCAGGAGAGTACTTGATGACATAACCCGCGGGAAAGGCGACACCGTTGGTGAGGGTATCATTGCCAACACCGAGCTTCGACCGATAGTTTCCGGCTACATATGCATGTCCGCCCTGATCCACGGCTATGGCATAAGCGTACTCGTCCAATATGCCCCTGGTGCCGAACTGCTTTGCCCATTGGACAACACCACTGCTGTTATATTTGACCACAAAGCAGTCGACGTCTGCGATGCTCGGCGTCGTGAGGACAATTCCGCCGAATGATGGGTTGCCTCCGAAAGTGCCACAGGCGTAGATATTGCCGTCCTTGTCGATCGTTACGTCGTAGTAGACAACCGAGACGGTCGTGCTTCCGGGAATCGTGCGGGTCCACAGCGTGTCACAGTTCATATTGATTTTGCTGATCACGTTTTGATTAACGGCGGCCATGAAACCAAGGGGGCTGTAGTCCAATCCGCCGGTGCTTATCGCGATGGGCTGTGTGGTTTTGGCCCGTGTGCATAAGCCGTTGGCGTCGAACTTGGCGATACATACGCCGAAGATGAGCGAGGTAACGGTCTGGCTATCGAGATTGAAGCTGGGTGAGCCGAAATAAATCTGGGCATAGAGGTTGCCGGCCGTATCGGTGATCATATCGATAATCTGATCGGCATTGGCGGTGCCATAACGCTTGGCCCACTGGATCACGCCGCTGGAATTGGTCTTGGCCAAGAAGATATCGTTACCGCCCGCGCTGGTGAGCGGTGTGCCGCCGACCGTGCAGGGATCGGCAATCGCTCCGCCGAAAAAGACATTTCCGGATTTGTCGACTCCGATTCCGTATGTGGTGATTCCTCCGAAAATCGGCGTCCCGGTGAGCTTACCGTCGGCTACCCAGTCCCAGGTAGGCGCCTGGGCCATGGCCAACACGGCCGGAATGACGCTAATGCAGAGCGCCGAAATGATCGCCACACCTATTGATTGCACAAATCCTTGCTTCAATTTATCCTCGCTGGGCTGCTATATGGAAAGTATTCGTCGAATATGCGAACACCGACCGCTTTTGTCAATGCTTCAGCAACCTAGTGACATTTCGGCTGTTGGGCGCACGCTCAGGAGGTGCATCGACGATGACGCAGGTGAGTTGTGAGACGTGCGATTTGCGGGTACGCTCGATCAAAAGTTCGATTGGATGCTCATTGGCATCGCTTTGCTGAAGTGTTCGATCTGATTTCGTGGAAATATTGCAATTCTGAAACGGGATAACCGGACAAAAAGAATAGCCAATCTTTCTTGCGGCTAATGAAAAGTAAACACGAGTAAATTGATCGGAGCACTTCATTTCGGCGGCACCATTGCTTTGTCCTATCACATGTTACGGTTGTACGCTAAAGCTGCCGACGAATCCACCCGCAATGCTTCCATCAAGCATCGCTGGAATTATGTGAAAAAAGTAACGATCCACGAAGAAAACAGGTTGACCTGTCGACAATAAATCGATAGACTCAACATAGCGTGTTATGTCTGTTTTACCTGAAGGATTTGCATGCAGGCGCATGTCATTGATTACGGCTCGCTGGATACCCTGATCGCTCGATTGCGTGAATTGGGCTATCGAACGCTCGGCACTGCGATTGAGAGCGGAGCGCTGGTATACAAAGAGATTTCTGCGGCGAGCGATCTTGCGGTCGGTTATGCTGACAAACAATCACCGGGCCACTACCGCGTCTCACGAGGAGAATCGAAACGGGCGTTTGATTGTGTGGTCGGACCAAAGTCACTTAAGAATCTCTTTCATCAGCCGGTGACAACGGTTTTCGAAGTTAATCGCGTAAACGGTCAGCTCAATATCTTGAAACCGGACACGGCGTCCTGCAAGATTGCGGTCATCGGTGCAAGGCCGTGTGAATTGGCGGCCATGCGGATTCAAGACACGGTACTCGGCGGCGGCGAATTTGCTGACGCCCGGTATTCCGACCGGCGCAAGGATGCCTTTATCGTCGCGGTAAATTGCACGCGGCCTGCAGGAACCTGCTTTTGTGCCTCTATGGGCACGGGACCAACGGCAACATCCGGCTTCGACCTCTCCCTCACCGAGCTTGAGCTTGACGGTAAAATCGTCTATCTCGCCCGCGCCGGGAGTGAGCCGGGAGAGACATTGCTCAATTCCATTGGCGCGCCCGTCGCTACTCAGCGAGAACTCGAATTAGAACATTCGCTGTTGGATGAAGCGAGCCGGAAGATGGGGCTTTCTTTGGATACTGTCGGCTTGAAGGATGCCCTGGCTTCGGCGCACGACAGCGCACACTGGAATGAGACCGCCGCGCGCTGTATGGCCTGCGGAAACTGCACGTCGGTCTGCCCGACCTGCTTTTGTACCACTGTCGAGGACCACGGCGACATCGGTCAGCGACAGGCCAAGCGGGTTCGCAAGTGGACGTCGTGTTTTACCAGCGAATTTTCATATTTGCACGGCGGCCATGTCCGCCAGTCGGTAGTGTCGCGCTATCGTCACTGGATTACCCATAAGCTTTCCTCCTGGCACGATCAATTCGGCATGTCGGGGTGTGTCGGGTGCGGACGCTGTATCACCTGGTGCCCGGTGGGGATCAATATCGTCGAGGAAGCCGCTGCCATTGCGCAGTCGCACAAGAAGAGCCATCCCGTGGATGAGGAGATCACCAAATGACTGAAACATTGGAACCGTATCTGAGAGAACATCCGTTCTGCCGGAACATGAAGCCGGAACATGTGCAGCTTCTGGTCGGGTGCGCCTCGAATGTCCGGTTTAACGCCGGCGAGTATCTCGACCGGGAGGGTGACAAAGCCGAGAAGTTCTGGATCATCCGCCACGGCAAAGTAGCCATCGAGATATTCAATCCGTCGAGCGGACCGATTACCATTCAAACGGTGACAGAAGGCGAGGTTGTCGGCTGGTCGTGGCTGTTCGAGCCGTATATCGGCCATTTCGACGCCCGTGCTACCGAAGTGACACGGGCCATCGCCCTCGACGGTGTTTGTTTACGCAACAAGTGCGAGCAGGATCATGAACTGGCGCTCGAATTGTACAAGCGCTTTGTCGGCGTCATGGAACAGCGCATCGAATCCTCACGCATGCAGCTCTTGGATCTCTATGCCAACCGTCCTTGAGAAACCAGCGGCACACACTGCCGATCCGATGATTCCGATTCCCTTTCGGGTGATCAAGTATCGGAAAGAGACGCGCGATATCTTCACGCTCGATCTGATGCCGGTCGACGAACAGGCGACGTTTTCGTTCCAACCGGGTCAATTCAATATGCTCTATGTGTTTGGCATCGGTGAAGTGCCAATATCGATTGCCGGAGACTCTTCTACCGGCCTGCCGCTTGTGCATACAGTACGCGCCGTTGGCAGTGTCACAAAAGTGATGCAGACTTTGCAGGCGGGAGATGTGATCGGCGTGCGCGGACCGTATGGAGTGCCGTGGCCGATCGACAAAGCCGAACAGCGTGATGTGGTCATCGTCGCCGGCGGTATCGGCCTGCCTCCCGTGCGACCGGTGCTATACCATTTGCTCGCCGACAGAAATAAGTACGGCAAAGTGATTCTCCTGTATGGAACTCGCACGCCTGAGGATATCGTCTACCGGCAGGAACTGGAGCGCTGGCGCTCGCGATTCGATCTGGAGGTTCATGTCACCGTCGACCGAGGCAACGCGACCTGGCGCGGGAATGTCGGCGTAGTGACTACGCTGGCTTCAAAAGTCCACTTCGATCCGATGCACACACTCGGCATCGTCTGCGGGCCGGAGATCATGATGAGATACATGGCGCTGGAATTGATCAAGCGCGGAGTGTGGGCGGACAAGATATACATTTCAATGGAACGAAACATGAAGTGCGGACTCGGATTGTGCGGCTGCTGTCAGTGCGGGAAACACTTTATCTGCAAAGACGGTCCGGTCTTCCGGTATGATACTATCAAAGACATCCTGCTGCAGAGGGAGATTTAGAGATGGCGGCGCATCGTAAACCGAAGCTGGCAGTCTGGAAATTTGCTTCGTGCGACGGGTGTCAGCTTTCTCTGCTCGACTGCGAGGACGAACTGCTGGCGGTGGCCGGCGCGGTTGATATCGCCTATTTCCCTGAAGCCACCCGTGCGGTATTGCCGGGACCGTATGACATTTCGCTCGTGGAAGGATCGATCACGACCCCCGACGACGACGCGCGCATACAAAAAGTACGAAAGGCATCCAAGTTTCTCATTGCCATTGGCGCCTGTGCCACCTCCGGCGGTATTCAGGCGCTTCGAAATTTCAAGGATGTCCGCGACTTCACCAAGATTGTCTATGCCTCGCCTGAATATATCGAGACCCTTGCCAAGTCGACGCCAATTCGAGATCACGTACAGGTCGATCTCGAATTGAACGGCTGTCCGATCAGCAAAGAGCAATTGCTTGAAGTGATTACGGCGCTGCTGTACGGACGCAAACCGAATATCCCCACCCACGCCGTCTGTGTCGACTGCAAGCTGGCCGGTCATGTGTGTGTGATGGTCGCCCACGGCATGCCCTGCCTTGGTCCGGTCACGCATTCCGGGTGCGGCGCGATCTGCCCCGGGTACCACCGCGGCTGTTACGGCTGTTTCGGCCCCAAAGAACAGGCCAACACGCAATCGCTGTCCTATCAGTTCGAGCTCAACGGCTCGAAGGACTCGGAGATAGTTCGGCTGTTCAGACAGATCAACGCCAACAACGACGTCTTCCGCCGGGAGAGTGAAGCGCATGAGAGGTAAAACGATCAAAGTTCATGGCTTGGCGCGCGTCGAGGGCGAGGGCTCAATTCATGTCAAGCTCCGCGGCGATGCGGTGGCCGATGTCAAATTCGAAATATTCGAGCCGCCGAGATTCTTTGAAGCCTTTCTGCGCGGGCGACATTACAGTGAAGTCCCGGACATCACAGCCCGCATCTGTGGTATCTGCCCCATCGCTTATCAAATGAGTTCGGTGCACGCTATTGAGGCGGCGCTCGGCGTTCAGGTCGACGGCCAACTTCGGGCCCTGCGACGCCTGATCTACTGCGGAGAGTGGATCGAAAGCCATGTACTGCACATCTACATGCTGCATGCCCCCGATTTTCTTGGGTACGAAGACGCAATCAGAATGGCCAAAGATCACCCCGAGGCAGTCCAGAAAGCCCTGCGACTGAAAAAGATCGGCAACGAGATCGTGCGCCTGCTCGGAGGAAGGGAAATTCACCCGGTGAATGTGCGGGTCGGTGGTTTCTATAAGGTTCCTACCCGGCCGCAATTGCAGGAATTGGTAGAAAACCTTAAATGGGCTCGCGATGCGGCGATCGACACGGCCAAATTGGTTTCGAAATTCGAGTTTCCGGATTTCGATCAGGACTATGAATTCGTGTCGGTGAAACACCCGGCTGAATATCCATACAATGAAGGGCTGGTAGCCTCGAACAAGGGCATCGACATTCCGGTGAATCAGTACGATCATGTCTTCGTCGAAGAGCATGTGAAGCACTCGACTTCGCTTCACTCGATGGTCCGTCGGCGCGGCGCTTATTTCACCGGGCCGCTGGCGCGCTATGCTCTCTGTTATGACCAGCTCTCCCCTCTGGCCAAACAAGTGGCGAGCTCAATCCGGCTCAAAACGCCGTGCGTCAATCCGTTCAAAAGTATTATGGTGAGGGCGATCGAAACAGTTTACGCCTGTGACGAGGCCTTGCGCTTTATTGATCAGTACGAAGAACCCGAGCACTCGTTTGTCGAGTGTCCGACCAGAGCCGGTATCGGTCATGCGGCCACCGAAGCGCCTCGCGGACTGCTCTATCACCGCTACAAAATCGACGATCAAGGACTGGTGCTGGATGCCAAGATCGTCCCGCCGACATCGCAAAACCAGAAAACCATCGAGAATGATCTAAAGAACTTCATACCGTCACGCCTCCATTTGGCTCCGGAGCAGCTTACGTGGCAATGCGAGCAGGCAGTACGCAACTACGACCCGTGTATTTCCTGTTCGTGTCACTTTCTGAAGCTCAAGATTGAGCGGGTGTAGCAGTCTGTGGAACACGCCGAACGAAGAACGATTATCGGAGTCGGGAATATCTTCAGGCAGGATGACGGCGCCGGAATTGAAGTCGCCCGCCACCTGCTGAAAATCGGCGACGTTCACTATGAAATTATCGAATCGACCGGCGAGGGAACCGAATTGTTGGAACTGTTGAAAAGCCACAAGGACGTGATCATAGTCGATGCGGTATCATCCGGCCAGCCCGCCGGCCGTCTGCACCGTATCGATGTCCACGCCGGCCCCTTGCCGACCGATCTTGCTTTCGGATCGAGTCACGCTTTTGGGGTTGCGCCGGCTCTTGAATTGGCGCGAACGATGGGATGGCTTCCGAAACGTTGCGTATTGATCGGAATCGAGGGCAAACAGTTCGGATTCGGCGGCGAACTCTCGTCCGGGGTTGAGTCGGCCATAAGTCGTCTGGTACGCGAGTTACAGCGTGCCGATACCGAAGAAGTCTGAATGGCGGCGTCTCGAACTGCGCTTCCCTAATCCTCCGTTAGCATTCTGTCGACAAAGGTGGTATTGTACGGTCGACTATGATACTTCACCGCCGCCCTTTTTCTTTAGTCACCCTGCTCTTGCTCGTGCTTTGTGCAGTTGGAGCTGGCGCTGAGTCTTCCGTTTCTGCCGAACGACTCTTTGCTTCGAGAATTGATATTGCCGCCGGGCAATCGCCGCGAGATCTGGTCGCGTTCGATGCTGACGGCGACGGTGACATTGACATCGTTTCGGCGGATGATTCGACTGATCTTCTCACTCTGCTTATCAATGACGGAAACGGTGAGTTCACTTCCACCAGTCTCCCCTTTCAGATCAGAGCAACGGCAGTGGCTGCTGCCGATTTCGACTCTGACTCCATCGTTGACTTTGTCGCGGTAAACAATTCCACAAATCAGGTTGTGATCTTCAAGGGCGTCGGGCATGGATCGTTTGCCGACGGAGCACCGTACGAGGTTGGTCTCCAGCCGACCTCGGCTGCCGTTGTCGATGTAAACAATGATGGACAACCGGACTTGGCAGTGGCCGATGATCGCTCACGGTCGGTTTCTGTCCTCATCAACTCTGGCGGAGGCACTTTTGAACCAGCCACAAGCCACTGGATGGGCTACGGCACCGAGCGTTTGTTCGCTGCCGACCTGGATGGCGACACTCTCCCCGACCTGATCGCGGCAAGATTCGAAATTGATTCGCTCTCGGTGCTCGCAAACTCGACGGGCAAGCGATACGCGACCCAGCGCAATTTCTGGGCCGGCGTGCACCCCGCCTATGCGGCGGCCGCCGACCTCAATGGCGACGGACGCGTTGATCTGATTTCAGCGAACTACGGTTCACGCAGTATCAGCGTATTGCTCGCGGATTCGGCCCGTGAGTTTGCTCCCAAAGTCGAAATCGCAGTCGGCTCAGGACCCTGCTATCTGTTGCCGATTGATCTGGATCGACAGAACGGGCCTGATCTTGTGGTTGCCAACGACAGCTCGAATGATCTGAGTCTTCTGATGAACGACGGGCGCGGGAACTTCGCTCGGACCTTTCGATTGGAATGCGGCCGACATCCGACGTCGATTTCTGCGGCCGATCTCAACCATGATGGTGTCAGCGATCTTATCGTTAACGATTCGGGATCGGGAGCGATTTCGATCTATCTTAACGATGCGTCCGGCACGTTTCTGGCCGACCATCCGCTCTCAACCGGGGATTTCCCGATTGCGGTAACTTCTGCAGATCTCAATAACGACGGACACTTGGATCTCGCCACTGCGGATGCCGATGGCTCCACTGTCACAATTCTCTTTGGCGACAGTCTGCTGACTTTCTCAAAGTCAGTGAAAATCGGTACCATCGGCAGTCCACACGGAATCGCCGCGCTTGATTTTGACAATGACCGAAAGCTTGATCTGGCGGTAACGGGCTTCGCTTCAAGCGAAGTTGCGCTTCTCCAAAATCTGGGTGGCGGTAAGTTTGCGCCGGCCGCAAGACTAGAGGTGGGACAAGCGCCCTGGCCCATCATTGTCGGCGACTTCAACGGCGATAGTCACCAGGATTTCGCGGTGGCTTGCTATCAGTCCGGAACGGTTGTTGTGGTGCCTTCGAATGGCAAGTTCAATCCGGAGCCGTTTACACCCGTCAAAGTGGACGACGGCCCGCGTTCACTTTGTGCCGCCGACTTTACCGGCGATGGCCGTATTGATATCGCGGTCGCAAATATCAAGTCGAACACGGTGGATGTGCTTGAGAATATCGAAGGACGAAGATTCGCCCTCAAAGATTCGATCAGCGTGACCGGAGAACCCTCGGGAATTGTCGCCGCCGATTTCAATACCGACTCCATTCCCGATCTGGCGTGGGTGCTTGAGAGGGCAAATGGTCTGGAGCTTCGAGTTTCTATGAAGACGGGAGCTTTGAATGCAGCCCGCTGGTCTGGAACCGCCCAGAGTCCGTCGGCTGTGATCGCAGCCGATATCGACCGTGACGGCTTGACCGACGTCATTGTCGCCAACCGCGATGCAAATACAGTTTCCTTCAATCGTGGCGTTGGCGATGGTCACTTCGCATATCCGGTGCAGTACGGTGTCGGGACTCAGCCGTGCGCGTTGACTATCGTCGATCTTAACGGTGACGGCAAGCTCGATGTCGTCGTCGCAAATTCCGCTTCGAATTCTCTTTCAACGCTTATCCAGCGCTGAAGCGGAACATTTATCGACAAACTCTGTCGATATTCCGCAATTCACCCAGCTCACTTTCGCGGCACTCTTGATCATACTCAGAAATTCATTGACAAATGTGGTCGCACATAACTACATTGTGGTACACATCTGAATTGTCCTAACAGCATTCAGATCAAGCTCTCGTGGAGGTCCGCTATGGTCCGACTCGTTCTCCTGTTGGTCGTTCTCCTCGCAGCATCCGCCGTAAGTCAAACGCATGTGGTGATCGCCTGGAATGATCTGGGAATGCACTGCAGTAACAAGAATTTCGGGGGGTTGGTCGTCTTGCCCCCTTTCAACAATGTAACCGCACAAGTTATCAAAGTTGGCGACGCTTCTCACCTGCCGCAGGTTGTTACCGATGGACTGAAGATCTCATACGAGATTCCCGGGAACACATATTCGGTAGGCAAGACTGATTTCTGGAGTTTCGAAGATCAGATCTTCGGCGTGAATCTGCCGGACAATGTGGGGCTGACTGGCAATGGCCTGACGGGCTGGATGAGCCCTTTGGCAGATCACTTCAGTGTGACGGGGATCCCCATCACGCCGTACACCGATGCCGACCTGGCGCATGAAGACGCCTTCCAGCTTGGACTACTGAAGCTCTACGATAACTCGGACAATCTTCTGGCCACGACGCAGCCCGTCGTACCGGTTTCAAATGAAATAAACTGTATTAGTTCCGGGTGCCATACATCGGAGACAGCCCTTCTGAATCAGCACGACCGCGAGGGCGGATTCGATCCGGCCAACACGCCAATATTGTGCGCAAGCTGTCATTCCTCCAATGCGCTAGGTACACCCGGCCATCCCGGTGTCCCCTCTCTTTCAGAGGCAGTTCACAAAGCTCACGGTGACCGCACCAACGACTGCTACAAGTGCCATCCGGGTCCGACGACGCAGTGCCTGCGCGATGTGATGAAGAATCGCCATGGGTTCACCTGTCAGACCTGCCACGGCAGTGTTAAGCAGGTTGGAGAAAGTATCAGCAGCGGCCGAAATCCATGGCTGCAGGAACCGTCGTGCGGCGCCGGTGCCTGTCATGGATCGCAATTCGGCGAAGAACCCGGCAAGCTGTTTCGTCAATCCAAGGGTCATGGAGGGTTGTTTTGCAGCGCCTGTCATGGCGAGCCGCACGCGATTGTGCCAAGCAGTAATCCGCGCGATAACCTTATGCAGGTGTCATTGCAGGGATTTGCCGGAACCCTGAAGAAATGTGAAGTCTGCCACGGCGTCACCCCGACTGGGGCGGGGCCGCATGGCATCTACGCGTCGAATTGTTGCGTCGGGCTGACCGGCAATGTCGATTGCGATCCAGAAAACAAGTGCGACATTTCTGATCTGTCGGCGCTTATCGACAACCTCTACATTTCGTTTGCGCCGCTCTGCTGTCAGGCGGAGGCGAATGTCGACGGTCAGTCAGGAATTGACATATCCGATCTGTCTGCCCTTATCGACTACTTGTATATCAGTTTCACGCCGCCGGCCGCCTGCCAATAGAAATTGTGGACACACGCTTGAGAATCTGATAAGCAGAACCCCGACAGCTTACGCTGCCGGGGTTTGCGTTTACACCTGAAGTAAATACTGCAGTTTCATGAATATCTGACGGTGCACGGTTCGCCATTTTGTCTGAATCGGGTCAACCGACGTATCAGTCAACTCGGCGTAGTCAACCGTCGAGCCGACATACAGAACGGTGAACGGATTCACCCGATAGGTGAACAACGGGTCGAAATCCCAGCTTCGTGCGAAATCGTCGTACTGCAAGACCAGCCGAAGCGAAAGCGCCCGTGTCGCCTGGAATTGCGTCCGGGTGCGCGTCACATACCCGCCGAAGTATCTCACACCGTCTGACGGTCTGGTCATTCGGAAGTAGTCCATGCTGGGTTCTATCGTAAGCCGGTCAATCGGCTTCAGATTCAAATACATGCCGTACTGCATCTGATTGGCCTTCGCCGAGGCGAATCGCGCCAGCCCTTTCCCCCAATTCAGATATCCGCCGCCGCCGAAAGTCTTGGACGGACGTGTGTCCAGATTCAGGTTGATAGTATTGAGATTATCGAAGGGTTCATCGTTCCATCGTTCGTAATACTGATTGTAATAGGCGCTCACATGAGTTTGCGCGAATCTAAACGTCACATCAGTACCGGCGTTGGACTGGTGATAGCGGCAAACGCCGGTCAAATAGTCCCACCGGCGGCCGTAGTACACACCCGGATCGATTTCCTGAATGGGACCGGATTTCGGCAAGATGGTAAGGTTGCCGTTCAGGTCGACGGTGCGATGATTTGCCACCGGATCAAAGCCGGTCTGGGTGCGATACGTCGGCGCAATCTGATTGTAGCCGATATTAATTCCCCAGTGACGAAGCCGCTTGTTGAAATTGGTAATGAAAGCGTGACCGTGATATTTCTCACCGTCCAGTGCGATCGTGTGTTTGCTATCATCAAATGTACTGCCACCAAATGTCGGACCCAGCACCGGTTCATCTGTCCAACTCATAATGTACTGACCCTGGAACGAGGAAGTTCTGGTCAGACGGAGATTTCCGTCGACACTGGCTATAGACCCCGATCCG
>CAYVWS010000082.1:0-11482 GCA_964455535.1 uncultured Ignavibacteriales bacterium
ATCGCCGCACCGATTCCTCGTGATGCGCCGGTTATCGCGACAACTTTGTTCTGAAGCGACTGCACGTGAAGTAAACCTTTGATTGCCCAGACGAGCAATTCAATATACGCCAATTTCCGCAATTGTCGCGCGAAATCTGACGCTTAACTCAAAAATAGCGTATCATAGACCCTCTTTTCTGAATGGAGCAGGTCGCTGGTTCAATGTTTGAGATTGCCGTGTGATTTTCTATCTTACCGTCGATCATCTAGATACGATTGGAGGCAGACGCGAAGAGGCGTCGGCAAGTGAGCGACAAAGAGCGACAGTATGGGACTCCCGCCATAGTCCTTGGCCACGGTCTGACCGTGCTCGGCACGATCCGTGGTCTGGGCCGTCGCTGTATTCCGTGTTTTTGCCACGGACCGCTGCAACCGCTGGTGAGTCGCTCGCGCTATTTCCAGCCGCTCCAGGGCCATAATTTACCATCCGAAGAATCTCGGCTGGCTGAAATCCTGTCATCGTGCAGCTTAGAGTCTGCAGTCTTGATCGCCTGCACCGATCGCTGGGTTCAAGCGGTGGCACGCCTGCCGCGCGAGTTGGCCGACCGTTTTCCCTGGTCGGGACCGTCGCTGGCCACCGCCGAACTGTTTGTCGATAAGCTTCGATTTCATGAATTGCTGGTGCGCGAACAAATCCCCATGCCGCTGACCGTGCCGCTGGCATCGGATGCCGATCTGGAGAAAGTCGATCTGTCAAAAGTCGAAGGCGGATTTCTCAAACCGATCGACTCACAGGGATTCGGCACCCATTTCAAAAAGAAGGCGTTCACATTCACCGGCGCGGCGGAAGCACGGCAAAAGCTCGGTGAAGCGATGTCGGCCGGATTTGCTATGATCCTGCAGGAGTATATTCCCGGCCCGCCCACTGAGCACTACTTCCTCGACGGCTTTGTCGATCGCCACGGAACTATCGCGGCCTGGTTCGGACGCCGGCGGCTGCGCATGTTCCCTTCCGACTTCGGCAACAGCACCTATCTGGAAGCGACGTCGCTTGAACAGCTAAAGAAGGCAAAGTCCTCGCTTGAGCGAATACTCAAAGCAGTACAGTATCGCGGGATCTTTTCTGCTGAATTCAAGCGAGATCCGCGCGACGGCCAATACAAAATTCTCGAGGTCAACGCCCGCCCCTGGTGGTATATCGGCTTTGCAATCGAAAGCGGCGTCAATGTTGCCGAAATGGCTTATCGTGATGCACTGGGATTGCCGATCGCAACGGGAACGACCTATCGCCCCGGAAGGCGATTTGTTTTTCCTCCATACGACACGCTTGCCTGTCGTGAGCTGCACAAGACCGGCGCATTAAGCCGCTGGCAATGGATTCGCCAATGGGCGGGGGCGACTCAGGCGGTGTTGGTTTGGTATGACCCGCGGCCGTCGCTTGATGGTTGGGGAATTCGCCTGAAGCGTTCATTCAAGCGACGCGTCTTGGGGCAGTCGCAATCCGCTCTTTGATTCTTACCTGAAACTGAGTACTTTTCGCCAATGGGTAGTGATGTCACCTGTCGAAAATTGAACGCCGACGAAACCGGGAGCTGGCAGAAACTGCTGGCCGAGTCACCGCAGGGCTCGGTCTACGCCAATCCGGCCTATCTGGAAATACTCGCCCGCGCGACCGGCGGCAGTTATTCGCTGCTGGGAGTCTTCCGCGGCGGCGAACTCGCGGCCGGACTGCCGCTCTATGAACAACCGATCACCGGCGGGCGTTCGATGGCGAATCGCCTGCTTCTTTATTACTCCGGGATAGTCCTCAAGCCGACAGCCACCCGGTATCCGTCGAAAACGACATCAAAGTATCTGGAGAGTCTGGATGCCATCGCCGAATGGCTGGTCGCCGCCAAATATGCACGGGTTATTCTTAATCATCAGGGGATGATCGATGCCCGACCGTTTTTGGTCCGGCAGTGGACCGCACGGCCGGGCTATACCTATGTCGTTCCGATTGCCGATCTGCAGGCGGCGTGGAGTCGCGTTGATCAGAACTTACGTCGACTAGTCGACCGCTGTTCGCAAGCGGGTGTGACCTTTTCCGACGACGACGATTTCGAATCGTTTTTTGCGATGCATCAGCAGACCCACGAACGCAAGGGCGCGCCGCTCTATCTGCCCAAAGAAAAATTCACGCAATATTTCAAAGACATCAAAGCCGCTGGAATCGGACGGTTGTATCAGGCCCGCCTCGCCGACGGACGCGCGGTCGCCGGACAGATTGTGCTGTTGGGTCCAGCCGGGCGGTCGTACACCGTCTGCGCCGGAGCCGACGCGGAGTTTCTCAATATCGGCACCACACCGTGGCTGCGCTGGGAATCATTCAAAGTTCTTTCGGCCGCGGGGTACACATCGAACGACCTGACCGATGCCGCCCTTAATGAAGTTACCCGGTTCAAGGCCCAGCTGGGCGGAGACTTAGTTACCAACATGATCATTCAGCAGCCCGATTGCGCGGAACTTCAGCGTGAAATGCGGCGGCTTCAAAATAGCGGGCGATTGGTCGCCAAAGTGAAATCAGGTGTGAAACGACTGGTCGGGCGGTAAGCATGAATACGGCCGAATTGATCTGTCAGGTCTTCTCGCGACTCGGGATAAAAACCGCGTTTGGCATGCCCGGCACACAGCTGATTCCACTCTACGCGGCTCTTCAACATAGCGCAATGCGGACGGTTCTAGCGCGCCATGAAATGTCGGCGGCCTTCATGGCCAACGGATATTTCCGCGCTTCGGGGACGCCCGCACTTTTGATCACGATACCCGGACCCGGATTCACCTATACGCTCAACGGTCTGGCCGAAGCAAAACACGACTCAGCGGCGCTGGTCTATCTTCTCGTGCGGAAACTCAAACCGGTCGGCGGCGCCTTTGGATTTCAAGTGATCGATCATCAGGCCCTGGCGACGCCTCTGGTGAAAGCATATATGTGCGTCGAGTCGGCCATGGAAGTACCGTCGATACTCCAACAGGCGATGCGAACGGCAACAACCGGTCAGCCCGGACCGGTGATTGTCGAAGTCGATGTCGATCTGCTGCCGCAGCAAGTGGACGCCGCTTTGGGCGACTTTACCGTCGGCACCGCTCGACCCAGCCAGTCATCGGAAGTTGACAAGATCGCCGCGCGATTGAAATCGAGCCGCAAACCGCTTTTACTCCTTGGTCAGGGTGTTCAGGGAGGGTCGCAATCGGCGAAAGCGCTGGTGGAAAAGCTGGCCTGCCCACTGATCACTACTATTTCCGGGCGCGGTGTGGTGCCCGAAGATCACCCGAATGTCGTCGCGCCGGACTTTGGATTGTATGGTGTGTCAATTGTTAATGAACTCGTCGAAGCGAGCGATCTGGTGCTGGCGGTTGGATGCCGATTTTCGCACAACGGTACTTCGGGATTCCGATTGAAAATCCCGCGCGAGAAACTGATCCATGTCGACGCCGATCAGGGTGTTCTCAACCAAAATTATCCGGCTGATCTGGCCATCTGCGCCGACGCCCCCACCCTGCTGACACAACTTGTATCCAGTTTCGGAGGACCGACTCGCACAATCGATTGGTCGCCGGCCGAAATTGCCGGCTGGAAACAAAAGTATCTGGCCGACATCCGCAACGAACGCCCGCACTTCCCGCACGCAGTCGAGTGCACGCCGCCGTCGATGGCTCATCTGTTCGCCACTCTGCGCAAACTACTTCCGACCGAAAGCACGATCGTCGCCGACTCGGGCTTGCACCAGTATATGACCCGGTGTTACTTCGAGATTCGCGCGCCGCGAGGACTCGTGGTCCCGAGCGATTATCAGTCGATGGGTTACGGTTTGCCGGCGGCAGTCGGCGCCAAACTCGCCCGACCGGACCGCCCCACTGTCTTGGTCACTGGCGACGGCTCGTTTGCCATCACTGGCATGGAATTGGCAACGGTCGTGCGCGAAAACGCTCCGCTGGTCGTGATCGTATTCAACGACAGTGTGCTTGGCTTAATTCGCGAACAGCAAACCGATCTGATTGGCGACACGTTTGGCACCGAGCTGGCCAACCCGGACTTCGAGTTGTTCGCCGCGTCTATGGGTTTGCCGTATTTTCGCCTCACCGGCACAGGCGAAGATCAACTGCGCGCCGCAATCGCCGAACCGGCCGGGGCATTAGTTGAAGTTGCCCTGCGGCCCTCGCCGGAGCGAAGGTCGGCGCTGGCGCGATCGCGGATGAAGAAGAACTTCAAGCGAAAAGTGAAAACCTCATTTGCGGGAAAACTCCTGCAGAAATTCAGATCATAAGGCCACGCGCTGTGCCCGAAAAACATCGCTTAACCATCGGTATTTTCGGTCACTACGGAAATGAAAATATGGGGGACGAGGCGATTGTTGCCGCGGTCGCCGAAGAAATCCGCGCGCGATACCCGGACGCAAGAATTCTCGGATTTTCGATAGTACCGCAAGACACCGCCGCGAGACACGGCATTGAATCGTTTCCGATTCGCCGTCGCACTCACTCCGCCGATCCGAAGGTCGTGAGTCAGGGGGCATGGCTCAACAGTGAAACTACCGCGCAGCCCGCGGGGATTCGCAGTACTCTCAAACGTCTTCCCGTTATCTACCCGCTTCTTCGGGCGTGCAAATCAGCGCTGAGAACAGCTGCAACGGTATTTGCGGAGATCGGATTTCTCTTTAAATCATACAAAGTGCTCCGATCGGTCGATCTGCTGATGGTTTCCGGTTCGGGACAGTTGACCGATCAGGACGGTGCCTGGGGATTTCCTTACACGCTCTACAAGTGGTCGGTGTTGTGTGCGTGGGCCGATTGTCGTCTGGCCTTTGTCGGAGTCGGAGCGGGGCCGCTCACAACCGAACGCGGGAAATGGTTCGACAAACAAGCGCTGCTTCGCGCCGGATACCGCTCGTATCGCGATGTCAGTTCCTATCGCCTGATTAACCAGCTCGGAATCGGCGAGAATGATCTTGTCTGCCCCGATCTGGCTTTCGGCAAACGGACTGCCCCGCCGCGCCCGGTACCTTCCGATCCGAACAGAGTCGTCGTCGGAATCAACCCGATGGCCTACCATGATCCGCGCTATTGGCCGTTTGCCAAAAAAGACATTTTCGACAGATATATCGCCGGGCTGACTCAAATCATTGTCGGAATCGCTTCGCGCGGTGACTCGGTCGTTTTGTTCCCTACACAGTTACGCGCCGATATTCTCGTGATACAGGAATTGATTCCGGTGCTCGACCGAGCTTGCCCCTCCGATGTGCGCGCCCGGATCACCGTGGTAGAAATCGACGGCCTCGAAGCGCAGCTGGCGGCGATGGCAAAGTTCGACGTCATCATCGCCACCCGTTTTCACGGCGTTCTCATGTCATATCTGGTCGGCAAACCAACCATCGGGATTTCGTATCATCCCAAAATCGCCGACTTGGTAGCATACATGGGCCACCCCGAATGCGCATTGCCGATTGATCCGCTCGATGTCGAGGCGGTGTTGAAAGTCTATGATGATTTGCGGGGCAGACTGAAGCAATCGCATGAACTGGTATTGGAGCGGCTGGCCGAACAGCGCGCCGCACTGGCCAAGATGTACGATCAGCTTTTCGAAACGCTGCTGTCCAAATAGCCAGTCAGCTGTTTTACTTTGCCGACACTACTCGCTTGACGAATTCGATTTTCGGCGCGACGCCCAAAACCGGAAGGCCGAGCACCGCCTGAACTTCTTCCACTTTCTTAAATGACGAATCCATCAGCTCGGCGGCGAGGGCGGCACCGAGACCGAGCGCGAATCCCAGCACAACGGCCATCGCGATTATTTTCATCCGATTGGGTTTGAACGGCGCCAGTGCCAGCTTGGCCGGCTCGACAATGCGGTACTTCGACGATGACACATCCTGGAGAAGGGCCTGCGAAATGGTCGAGCTTTCCTGCGACGTACGGAATTTGTCGCGCAGTTCAGTCAGAGTCGAGATTTCGCGGTTAAACCGATCCAGGCGCGCCTGCTGTTCCGGCGCGACACTGGCCTTGTTCATCAGTTGATCGAGCGCATCCTGCAAATTGGCTTTCTTGGCGGTTGCGATATCGGAATTGGAGCGCGTATTGAAAAGCGTGATCAGATCGTGCCTGACGGTGTCCGGCTGGTTGGCGTACTGGTCATTGACGAGCTTCCGGTTCTCCTGTTCGATCATCGCGCTGAGCGAGGTCTGCCTCACTTTGAAGTTGATGATCTGCGGGTCGTTCCACGGGTACCGTGTCATGAGCGCCCCGATCTGCGCCAGGTGCTGACGAATCTCTTCTTTGGTCGAACGAATCGTTTCCGATTCGCGAATGGTCAGCCGGTCTATCGGCAGTTTCGAATTGTCGCGCAGGCGGCTGAGCACGTCTTTTTCGGTGCGGAAAAAGCCCTCGATGTCGTCGCTGGTGTGGTCGATTTCCGCCCTGATTTCAGCGCGGTTGGTCGGCGACGAAATGCCGGCGTCGAGCTGCGACCGCATCATGTTCTTCTCGAAATCGGTCTTCTCGGCGATTTTATCCTGAAGCTGCTTTTCGTACTTCTGAAGTTGGACATCGGAAAAATTCTGCGATGACCGGATCGACTCCATTTCCTGCTTCTGTCGCTCAGTGATGAAGATCTCACCCAGCGTATTGGCGATGTCTTTGGCCAAAACCGGATTGGGGTGCTGGACATTAATTCGCACCTGATCGACCGCCGCCATGCCGACCTGCGTGCGGCTTTGCAGCTCTTCCTGCAGCATGATGATTTTGATCTGATCGACCGTCATGTTCGGCTGGCCGGCGGCGACTTTCTGAGCGCGCACCGTCAGATTCGGATCATCCATCAACTTCAGACGGGTCGCCAATTCGCTGACATACCGCGACGACATCAGTTCGTTGAACACCCCGCGCAGTTCTTCCTTGGAACGGTCGGAATACCCGCTGTAGCGCTGATCGCCGCCCAATAGACTGGTCAGCGCCGATGAAAGCCGTACCGGCGTATCGATCGATACGATCGTGTCCGATTCGAATTCGGGTGTGATCATGTACGAGCCGAACCAGCCGATGGCGCTGACTAAGACTAGCGGAACGACAATCAGCCATTTGCGCTTGAGAAACACGCTGATGATATCGCGAAGATCGGTGATGCGGGATATGCCGGTAGGGGTGCTCATGATGCTCTTCTTTTCGGACGTCCAACTAGCGAACGTCGGTTAGTGTGTCCACAAATGCCATGTTCATGCAAACTTACCAGTTTGAGACGGACTCGACAAGAACAATTACCGATCCTTGTACGCATGACTATCGGAACAAATACGCGGAATCTTTCGCGACCAGAATTGTCGACGCAACCGCTTGCAGGACAATACGTTAGGCATGACCAGCGGCAATTCTATTCCATTCGCGGAAACGAAATTGGTTGCTCCTGCCGTGTTGATCTGGCAATTTCCGGCCGACATGTGCAGTTTACCGGCCGTTTTTGACAACTAAGGGAGAACCGAACAGATGAAGAAAAAATTGGCGCTTATCGTCGGCGCCCGACCCAACTTTATGAAAGCCGCGCCGCTGATGCGCGAATTGCATCGGTTCCCCGATCGGTTCTCAACGCTGCTGATTCACACCGGACAGCACTATGACCACAAACTGTCGCAGTTGTTCTTCGAAGAACTCGGTATGGCCCGCCCGGACATCTATCTCGGCGTTGGCTCGGGCACCCATGCTGAGCAAACCGCGAAAATCATGGTGGAACTGGAAAAGGTCTTCACTGAACATCGTCCCGATATGGTCGTCGTGTTTGGCGATGTCAACTCGACGATGGCTGCGTCATTAGTGGCGGCTAAGCTGTGCATCAAGATTGCGCATGTCGAAGCCGGCCTGCGCAGTTTCGATCCGGCCATGCCCGAAGAGATCAACAGAATCGTAACCGACCGCCTGTCTGATTACATGTTTGTCACCGAGCCCTCGGGCCTGAAGCATCTGGAAAGCGAAGGGGTCGACAAGAAAAAGATCTTCTATACCGGCAACATCATGATCGACTCGCTGGCCGCCTCGTTGGCGGCGGCGCGCAAATCGTCGATTCTCGATGATCTTAATCTATCGCCGAAGAAATACGCAGTGATGACGCTCCACCGCCCCTCCAATGTTGACAATCCCGAACGGCTGATGGCGATTATCAAGGCGGTTATGTCGGTCGGTGAGACAGTGCCGGTTGTCTTTCCCTGTCATCCGCGTACGCAAAAAGAATTGTCAAAGCACAACCTTTCGGTTCAGCCGACCAGCGGCCCCCTGCGCTTAATCGAGCCGCTCGGGTATCTTGATTTTCTGCGACTGCAATCCGACTGCTGGTTTGTACTGACCGATTCGGGCGGCGTGCAGGAAGAGACAACCTATCTGCAGATTCCCTGTGTCACCATGCGCGAGAACACCGAGCGACCGGTGACAGTCGATGTCGGCTCCAATATTCTGGTGGGCCCCAATCCCGACAAAATGCTCGAGGCAGTCAAAGCGATTTTCGCCGGAAAGCACAAACAAGGACGCATCCCCGATTTGTGGGACGGTCATACGGCTGAACGGATAGTTGAGATTTTTGCGAAGTTGTAACAGAGCCCCGCGGGCGCACTTAGCGAATCAGAATAATCTTTCCTGACTTGTTCCCCGGATCGGACTGCCAGAGATAAATCCCGCTTGATACGATATTGCCCGCCAGATTGCGGCCGTCCCATGTGACCTGAGTCGACGGAATAGCATCCATGCGCGCAATAATCTCCCCGGCCACAGTGAAAATCACCAAATCAGAGCCAACCGGCAGATCGGCGAAGGTCAGCTCGCCTTCCGACGGTCGATACGGATTCGGATACGCGCGGGCCTCGGTCAAAGCGCTTGATGACTGGAGTGTCACCAAAAACGGCACCGGCGTTGTCCAGATCGCGCCATCGGAACTGGCCCGGGCATACCACGTGCCGTTGGTCAGCGGCGGCTGTACTTCCCACACCGCGCCGACACCCGGAACACTGGCTATCGCGCCCGAAGAAACGGGCGAAGAAAACTGTTCGTTGTTATCAACCTGAAAAACGACCTGACTAACGCCGTCGACATCCGCCACCCGGAAACTCGGCTGATCGGTGAAAAATACCTGATTGGCAATCGGCGCAACCAATTCCGAGTCGACCAGTGCGCGCAATGTTCCTGAATTCAAATCGAATTGCACGGCGGCCGACCAGGCGCTCGAAAGCGACGGCGATGTCGAGAAAGCCCGACATCGCCAGTAATAGGAATATCCGTGGGTAAGGTTGGCGAAATCAGTCTTGACCGTGCTTGCCAATGCGAACGGGACAGCCGTTTGCAGTTCCGGTTGAGTAAAGTTGGCTACTGAATCAAGGGCGAATTCATAGGTGAGCGAAAGGTACGATTGAACGGTCGATGCCGTGACCGTCACGGAGCCGGCGGATGAGTCCACGTCGGTCAGGACCGGACTGGGCGCTGAAATTCCCATCGCGAATCCTGCCGGTGAAAAAGTGAGTGAACTGTTTCCATGCTCGTCATAGGCCTTGATCCCGAAGTAGTACATGCCTCCGGGTGTAAGTCCGGTAATCGTCTTTCCCTGGGGCGACCCGGCCGGCAAAGCTGGCAGCGCGTTGGAGACAAGAGTAGCCGAAAGCCAGTTGCTGAAATTGAGCGGCGAGTTCGACCGCCGGATTTCATAGTGGTCGCAGGTGCCGGTCGAGCCATCGTCGCCCGGCGCTGTCCATCCGAGAACAACCGAACCCGGTTCATCACCGGGAAGCGCTCCCAGATCCCCTACGGAGTCAGGCGGAATAGTATCGAGATTCGGATCAAGGTTGGTGGTCGCGGTGAGCACATTTGAAATCAGCGACCAGTTCGGAACTTCGTCGGCCGTCTTAATCGCAAAGTAATAGGTCGTGTTCTGCACCAAACCGGTCACCGTGTAGGTCTCGGCGCCGCCAGCCGCTTTCGGTGTCGGCTCGCCGGTTACCTGACTGGCCGTGTTGTAGGTGCTGGAATTGATCACCGACGTCGAATAGCGAATGTCATACTGAGCAGCCGTACCCGTAGAGTTATCATCACCCGGCGAAGTCCAATTGAGCACAATGCTGGTGGTCGTTTTGGTCCCCGCGGCCAGATTGGCTACTGCCGCCGGAGCAGTCACGTCGACCGACGCGTTGGTCGCCGTGCTTACCACGTTTGAGATGCTTGACCAATTGGGCGTTTCGTCGGCAGTCTTAACAGCAAAGTAGTAGGTTGTGCTGGCGTTCAGACCGGTAACGGTGAAAGTCTCCGCTCCACCCGCTGCTTTTGGCGCGGGCTCGCCTGAGGCCGAGGCGGCACTGGCAAAGTTGGCCGCGGTTATCAAGCTGGTGGAATAGCGCACATCGTAAGTGGTGGCTGTGCCGCTGCTGCCGTCGTCACCTGGCGCAGTCCAGTTCAGTGTAACACTGCTTGAAGTCTTCGTACCGGTTGCAAGATTGGCAATGGCCGCCGGCGCCGTGACATCGGTCGAGGCCGAGGTCGTCGAATTGACGACGTTGGAAATGGCCGACCAGTTGAGCGCTTCGTCGCCCGTTTTTATCGCAAAATAGTACAAAGTGCTCGGCGAAAGTCCCGACACAGTGAAACTCTCCGAGCCGCCCGCCGCCTTCGGCGAGGGCAGGCCGGTGACAATAGTTGCGGTCGCGAAATTCGACGCGTTGATCGGGCTGGTTGAGCGACGAATATCGTACTGCGTCGCGGTACCGGTCGTGCCGTCGTCGCCCGGGGCTATCCAGGTCAGACCGATTGAATTGGCCGTTTTGTTCGGAGCGGCCAGACTGCTCACTGCCGCTGGCGCGGTCACGTCAGATTGCGCCGAGCCCGGAGTCTTTGACAGAATAATACCTTCGCAGTTCTTGATGGTAATCGCTGTGATCGGCGCGGAATTCACCGTGCCGTTGGCGTTCACATTGTAAAATGTCCCGCCCAAGTTGTAGCTGACGGCGGAAGTGGACGAGTAGTTGGTACCGTTCGCCTGACGGTAAATAACAGAACCATTTCCAAAATCACGGCGATATATCTGATATGTCTGACCCGCACCGTCGGTGCCGGAAGCAACCAGGAAACGATTGGCCAGCGGACGGCCGATATCGACATCTGCGGCCGGAGTCCACTTGTACAGCGTATCGGCAGCCACATAGTCATTCGGTCTCAACAGCGGTCCGGGCCAATTACCGGTGAGCATGAAGTAGGTGCGATCGGGATGGTGCGCCATGTAGTACCACGACAGACGTTCCATCTGAGCGCGCGCCCAGCTACCAAGCGAAACCGATTCCTGCGGCATGATCACGTTCCAGACGACGGCAAAGCCGGTATCCCAGACCGTGATGGAATCCATGATCTTCCAGGTCTCACTGTTCCACAGTTGCCCGTAGATGTACGGCGCCAGATTGTTTTCCATCGGGAAAAGGCCGGTGCCGGTCTTTTTCAGGTCGCCACCTTTG
>CAYVWS010000083.1:0-11275 GCA_964455535.1 uncultured Ignavibacteriales bacterium
CGCACTGCTACCGGCGGAACCGGGTACGCGGTCGATCTCGGCGCCGCGCTGAAACTCAGCAACTCATACACGATCGGCGCGAAGATCGAAAGCTTTTTGAGTCACATCAAATGGGATCAGGAACCGGAAGAACACGGCTATGTCTTCTCATTTGATTCAATGACGGTCGACAATGCCGATGCCGACTATGTCACGTCCGACGACTATAGCAAATCAATCCCTGCCTTTGCGACCACTCTCCCCGCCCGACTCACGGTCGGCGTTGGCAAAACACAGGGCAAGCTGATCTGGGGAATTGATTGGGAACAGGGCTTCAGAACCTCACCCGGCGCTTCCACCAAACCCCGCCTGTCGGCCGGCGCTGAGTTAAATGTGCTTCCGATTATTCCGCTGCGCGCCGGATATGCGGTCGGCGGCGGTGGACACTCGGCAGTCTCGTTCGGCTCCGGACTGAAATTCTTCGGCTACTATCTCGACGCCGCCGTCGTGTCCGGCTCGACATTCTCGGCCTATTCATCGCGCGGGATAAACTTCGCGCTCTCAACAGGAATTCTTTTCTAATCAAAGGATAGATCATGCGCAAGAAGCACAAGACCACTAACTTTCACTTCGGCGTCATCTTCTGGATGCTCCTCATCGTCGCCGTCACCTACTTGGCAGTGCCGACTGTGGCCGTGCCGCCCTCGCCTCAGTTGCAGGAACGCCTGTCGCATTCGACCATCGACGCTTCGCTGGCCGCCGCGATACCGAATTCAGCCGACCTGCACGCAAACGGTATTTGCACACCCGACCATTTCTTCTCGGACTATCTAGCCAATCGTCGACAGATCGATGCTTCCGCCTCTCCAACCGCCGGTGGATTCAAAATTCTCGCCCTGTTAGTCAAATTTTCCGACCATCCGTCGTCGGTCGCTCCGGCGTTCTTTGATTTTCTGTTGTTCGACTCTTCGGGCGCCAGCACGGTCAAGAAGTACTTCAACGAAATAAGCAACACGCAGATCGATCTGATTACGGTCAATGTCCCGTCCTCACTCGGCTGGAACACCGCGCCGCAGACCTACGCCTACTATGTCAATGGACAGAATGGAACCGGATCATATCCGCAGAATTCACAGAAACTGGTGGAAGATCTGGTTGATCTTGTTAATCCGTCGGTCGATTTCTCGCAGTACGATAACAATGGCGACGGTTTCGTTGACTGCTTGCTCGTGATCCACAGCGGCACCGGCGCTGAACTTTCCGGTAACAACAATGACATCTGGTCGCACAAGTGGGGTATTACCCCTCGGCTCGTCGACGGTGTCCGTGTCTCCACCTACACCGTGCAACCGGAATTCTGGAATAATCCCGGCGACATGACCATCGGCGTCTATTCGCACGAACTCTGCCACGGTTTCGGGCTTCCCGACCTCTATGACACAAATCCCGGCAACGGCAATTCGTACGGCGCCGGCAAGTGGTGTGTGATGGCTTACGGCTGCTGGAACGGCACGCTTGGCAATTCTCCGTCGCACCCCTGTGCCTGGAGCCGCATTGAAATGGGTATTACTTCGGCGACAAACGTGACATCCAATCTCACATCGCAGACGATCACTCCCGTGGAAACCGGCGGTACCATTTATCGCCTCTGGACCTCAGGAACCGGCGGCAATGAGTATTTTCTCGTGGAGAATCGACAGAAGACACTCTACGATACCTATCTCCCCGCGAGCGGACTGTTGATCTGGCACATCGATGACAGCAAGAGCGGCAACGGCTCCGCCTGGTATCCCGGTCTTGATTCGACTCAGCACTATCTGGTCGCTCTGGAGCAAGCCGACGGCGCTTTCCCACTCGAGCACGCCACCAACTACGGCGACGCCGCCGATCCGTTCCCCGGAAGCGGCAACAAGACCACGTTCAGTTCGGCCACTTCTCCGAATTCAAATGCCTATATTTTGGGCGCGACAACCGTAGCGGTAACAAGCATCGCGACTTCCGGATCGAATATCATCGCCAATCTCGTGGTCGGTTTGGTGTCAGGAGTCGATGACGGCAACCAGATTGTCCCGAATCAATTCTCGCTGTTTCAGAATTATCCCAATCCGTTCAATCCGACTACCGTGATCTCGTTTGAACTCTCGGCGCCGGCCAAAGTCCGTCTGGAAATCTACGACATGCTCGGACAACAGGTCCGGACACTCTTCGACGGCACCGCGCCCTCCGGAGAAACGCTTCTCTCCTGGGACGGCACAAACAATTCAGCCCAACCGGTTGCGTCCGGAGTTTATTTCTATCGATTGGCCGGAATCGACGGATTAGAATCTTCGAAAAAAATGGTTCTGGTGCGGTAGCTGTTACCCGCCGCCATACGAAATCCCGCTTCCCTCGGGATCCTTACACCGCCCCGGTCATTACGACCGGGGTTTGGTGTTTTTAGCGGGCAAAATAGGCGTCGTCGGCGTCAGCTCCCTGATGAACTACGTGATGCTCTCGCTGATGACGCTTGTGTGACATGTGGCAGGACTTGCACCGTTTGGGATCTTCATTATATCCCTTCTCAGCGAAGTACTGCTGCGCGGCTACTGTGAATACGAATTCCTCTCGACATTCACAACAGATGAGGACCCGCGGTTCAAAACTGCTCTCCATGCAATCCCCTCTCTCCAAGAGCGCGTTTTCAACCTCTTCCGTGAGGTGAGAACCGACCCTAAAGTCGGCACTCGCGCAATTAGGGCAACGCGGGCCAATTAGTCAACTAAAAAACTGCTAAGAATATGGCTCTTAGAAATATCGACAGGCGCAGGGCGGCCCGGAAAGATACAGATACGCAATGAGCGTTGAAAGATCGGCGATGTCTACTCCCGACTGGCAATCAAACTCCCCGGATCCCAGCACCGGCTGAGGCGCAGGGCCTCCAAGGTAGAGATACGCAATCAAGACCGACAAATCACTGATATCAATCTGTCCGTCGAAATCGACATCCCCGATCTGCAGAACGGTAGTCTGGGGCTGACTCTTCGAATCAAACTTGGTCGTATCGGTTCGCGATGTTGCCTTTAGCGAAATAGTCGTGCTCGTTCCAAGCGGTGTCCCCTGCGGGACAGTCACCGGAATATTCACGATTGCCGAGTCTCCGGCCGCCAACGCCTGATCGAAGAAGCCGAAACTCATCCATCCTTGCGTATCCGTGCCGGTCACCCGGGCGACATCGCTCAGTGGCCCGATGTTTTTCACCTGATACTTGATCTGCCTTGTGGCCCCCGAATAGAGCATCGTGTCGGTAAGGATCTTGCTGCTCAGCTCATAAAGCGACGATATCTGAGCTGAATACTGATATGTCGCCGTCGAACCAAACTCGCTGGTATTTATCGCCACGAGCGCGACCGAATGATACGTATGAAAATTCGGGATATCGACAAATCCTGTGGCAGCAGGAGAACTCAATGAGATCTTTTGAATCTGATGCGAGTTCACCGACGTCGACTTGATGACATACGCAGCCCACCCGAAGCTGTCATTGCCGTCGAAGTTGACCCGCAGTGTCCCCGTCGCCGCCCCCGGAAAGAATTGAACATACGAGGCCCCGTATCCGCCTGGGCTATTAGGGCCGTTCTGCGTCGCTGCCGGATAGGAATTGTGTGTCCGGCCGATCGACATAAGAGGATAACTTGAACCTTCCGTGTAGTGCAGACCGTCGTTACGGCCGCCGGTGATATAGTTCCACGTCGCGAAATCGGCGAAGGCCGAATCCTGTGTCCATCCGTACCTACCCTGCAGCGTATCAGAAAGGGCACTGTAGACAGTCGGAGAGAATCTTGCCCCCTCCCATACTGCCCGCAAAAGCGACGGTGCGAATTTCTTATCCAGATATTTGCCCCAGATGAACGACGAGTACTCATGCGACTGATTTTCCGTCATGAGCGACATCGATGGATTGGAAAAGAATGCCCCCAGATAATTGAAATTGTCGTGCGTTAAGGGAAACGTTACATCTTCAAAGTAGGTCGCATCCAATTCCATGTACCAGGTATACTCGAAGACATCGTATGCGAATTGGACGGCGTGATGGAACTCATGTCCACAAGTGACTTTCATCGCCCCCCACTGATCCCCCTCGGGATCGCTATTAGGCGGAAATCCAAGGAAGGTGTTGTGCAGGACGAGGTAGCTGGTGTAGTCGCTCCAAGCCGCGGGGCCCGGATTTTCCGGCTGACAGTATCCGTACAGACCCGGCGAAGCTTCAAAGTACACGTCGTACAATCCGTCGCCACCCGCCACACCATCCGACGGCGGCATCAGATATCCTAGCGCTAAGTGCTTAGCGACCGTGGAATCCAGGTATGCAGCCGCCTTATCTATATAGTCAGGAACTCCGTTGCCGCTGGCGTCAGCCGACGGCACTGCATTGCCACCTGTCACATCCCAATGGAGCTTGAAAAAGCCGCCGGGCGAATTCATCGTGATACTTCCGGCGGGTCGCGCCAGAATCTGCGACACGATCATTTGTGTCTGACTCGACAGCCGCTCCCAATCTTTACGAATCTGAATGAGAATGGGCGTCGCCTCGCGACCGGTCGTTACTACTGAGGCATCCTGAGCTGATTTGAGAGAGTAATCGGCGGGAAGAGAATCCGGTCTGCGAATGGCGGTGGCTGAAAGTATCGCCCATTCATCTACCGATATGGAACCCGCTTCGTAATCAGCTGCTATTTTGTCAAGCGGGCTCTGATTGGTAGAAAGTAATCCGCTCCGGGCATCCGGGGCGAGCATCAATGTCAGGGCGACGATTGCGACCAACCCGACGCACCCCCGCCGTAGATACTTCAAACTATGATTTGTCAAATGTCCACTCATGTAGTCAGTATAGATCGGCTGTAATCAACAACACATTGAGCCCAAAGCTGGCCGTCCATGTAGGGCTCACAGAGCACTGCAGTACAGCCCTAATATATTGATTTTCATGGAGTTGTCAAGTCGATTCTCGGCCCGAGGGCGGTGATCACGCTACCCGCTTACAACTTTCAGGGCATCAGAAATACTGATGCGAGTCGGCCGAGACTTGCCAGCTGCCGTCACGCGTTCGCGCGACATCGAAGCGGATGATCTCGCCCCGCGTGAACTTCTCAAGCGATACGCGCAGTCCCGCTCCGACCGAGCCGAGATACTGGCTGAATAATTTTACCGATTCGCCGTGCTTCCACGTTCGCCCGAAATCGGCGAAGACTGCACCGCCGAACAACAATGAAAGCGCCCGAAGCTGCGGGAAGAACCGCAGCTCGGAATTGACCAGATGCATCCGGTTTCCGGTACGAACATATTTGTCGTACCCCCGCAGTCCGTTCGTTCCGCCCAGATAGATTCGATTGCTGCCGTCGGCCATGTCTTCTGAGCGATACGACGTCCTCAGCGCCAGAGTCATAAACGACAGACCATTATTGTAGTACCGCATGGTAATCTCGTCACCCTTTAGCAAAGCCGACGATTCCTGAAGCATAAGCGCCTTCTCATATGAAGTCAGCAGGATCGAACTCCCAACTTTTGTTGAGTACTGCAGTTCCAGTCTGAGATGGTCAAAAGCAAATTCGGCGAAGCGCGGGCCGAACGCACGCGCGTAACCGAATTGAGCCGAGAATCCGAGCGTGAGGTCTTCCAAATAGTTCATTCCATCGATGCGCTGGGTACGCACGAATGAATAGGTCGAGAATTCCACCCCACCACCTATTTTGTGATACAACGAATCCTGCGGCAAGACCACTTGATCGGACAGCTCCGGCCGATAGAAGGCATCGTCGTAATAGGCCTTGTAAAGATACTCGTACCGCGCCCCGACCGAAAATTTCCTGTTCATCGGCCCCCAGCGATACTCGCCAAACAACGAAAGATAATCCCCCTTGACATTGGTCGAGGCCACCCGAACGGTATCATGATAAAAATCAGATCGCCCGCCCGTTAACACGTGCTGGGCCGCGTACGTCCAGTGCTGAGACAATTCATAATAGGGATGGCCCAGGTACGATCCGGTCGACGACCCCAGCGGGTCGCCGCTGTAGCTTAACTCCAACATGAGCGGGAATCCCCACAACCGACGATCCGAAAAACGACCAGTTAGATAATCCGCCTCGTCCTGCTGAACATAGTAGTCAAGATTCAAGAACTGATGGTAGCCCAACAAATTTCGCTCTTCGAAACCGAACCGATAGTTGGTGATATTCCCATCCCGTCGAATCTGCGCCCCGCCTACCAGACTCCATCTGTCGACCGTCACTACTCGCACCAATAATCGGCCGTCCGGCAATTCCTCCGGAGTGACCCAGGCATCATTCAAGGCATGACTGGATCTCAGATTTCGACCGATCTCTTCGGCCAGCCGTGTCGAGTACGGATCGCCAACCCCAAAGAGCACTTCCTGCATGACGATCTTTCGGCGCGTTACAATATGAAGAGAATTCGCGACTCGATAGAGTTTCCCCCGGTACTCCGGATCAGTTAGGTCATAGATATTGCGCGGCTCGACCGAAATCGTGTCGATCCTACGCCCCTCAAATTGGCTCAACGTGTCTTTCGGTCCGGCTGATGCGACTGTCGCCGCCGAGTCCTCCGCAGTCCGCGCCGAAAGAGAAAACGCACTCGTTACAAAGAGCGCTACTCCAACAACGAAAACCACACGGCGAGATTTCAATCTCTGTTCCAATCTGAAACACGCATCATAACCATCCTGTTGTGTCCCTCTCACCCTAAGGGAGCGGGCAACCGCCGCCGACAATATACGGAGTCGGCCCACCGCGACAAAAACAACTATGGCTCCAACACGCAAAAAGATAGGCGACCTTCTCGTCGAGCAAGGCCTCATCACACCGGCCCAGCTCCAGGATGCGCTCAGGATTCAGGCCGCGTCCGGCAAACGCCTCGGCACGGTTGTTGTCGAACAGGGTTTGGTGTCCGAGGATCAGCTGGTCGACGTCATTGCCGAGCGATTGGACATCCCGCGCATCTCGCTTGATCAGATAGTCATTGATCCCGAGATCATCCGCCGGGTATCGGTCGATCTGGCCCGACGCTATTCCGTCATCCCCGTATTTGCGCTGGGCAACTCGATCACGTTGGCCATGAGCGACCCGCTCAACATTATCGCCCTCGAAGAAATTAAATATGTGACAAGGGTCGATATCCGCCGTGCGGTTGCTACCTCATCCGAGATCAAGAAAGCCATCGATCAGTACTACTCGGTGGCCGACTCACTCAATCAGCTCATCGGCGCACGGCGCGAGTCCCCCCTCCAGGCCAAGCCCGAAGCCGCCGTGGCGGGTGAAAATATCGAAGCCGAGTCGCCCATCGTAAAATTCGTCAATTTGATTATCAGCCACGCCGTACGGGACAAGGCCTCCGACATTCACATCGAGCCCGACGAAAACACCCTTCGCATACGATATCGTATCAGCGGCGCGATGCGCGAGGAAGGCGCTCCGCCCAAGGCGATGCAAAACGAGGTCATCTCCCGCATCAAAATTGCCGCCGACCTCGACGTCTCCGAGAAGCGCCTTCCGCAGGACGGCCGCTTTATGATGCTCGTCGACGGCAACCCGATCGATCTGCGTATCTCGACACTGCCGACCATCCACGGCGAAAAGATCGTCATCAGAATTCTTGATCGACGAAACCTCCGCTTGAACTTTTCGCAATTGGGCTTCGACGCCACTCTGGCCGACAAGTGGCAGTCGCTCGTTCACAAACCCGAAGGCCTCATTCTGATCACGGGACCGACCTCCAGCGGCAAGACTTCGACGTTGTACACAACCCTGCAGGAAATCAACTCGATTGAGAAAAACATTATTACCGTCGAAGACCCGGTTGAGTATTCGCTTCCGCTGATCAATCAGATTCAGATAAACGAGAAAGCGGGCTTGACCTTCCCCTCTGCGCTCCGTTCGATATTGCGCCAGAACCCCGATGTCATCATGATCGGCGAAATCCGCGACACCGAAACGGCCCAGATCGCCGTTCGCTCGGCCCTGACTGGTCATCTGGTTTTCTCGACTACGCACACCAACGACGCTCCTCAGGCGATCACCCGCCTCACCGATATGGGCATTGAGCCGTACTTGCTTTCCGCAGCGCTCAAAGGCGTACTCGCTCAGCGTCTCGTCCGTCTCAACTGTCCGCATTGTCTGCAGAGTTACATGCCCGGCGAACTGACATTGAGCCGTGCCGGACTGCTCGCCGCCGCCAAAACCATCGACTTCAAACGCGGCGCAGGTTGCAAGCAGTGCAAAGAAACCGGCCTGGCCGGACTCACCGGTGTCTATGAGCTTGTCGAAGTCACTCCAACTATCGCGGAAATGGTCATGAAGAATGCCTCGCTGCGACAGATCCGCGACGCCGCCATTCGCGGCGGTTACGCTCCGCTGTTCGAATCGGGTCTGACACGGGTGAAGGCCGGCGAGATATGCCTGGAAGAACTTCTCACTGAAACCACAAGTGCGCAGGACGACTTCGCCGACACCGGCGAACGTCGGGTAGCCAGCCATGCCGGCGCAGTATAAATACCGCGCCGTTTCCGAGACCGGACGCCCGCGCGAGGGAGTCGTGGCCGCCCAGGATGCCGCTCAGGTCGAGGAACTGCTTCAAAACCAAAAACTCTTTCCGATCAAAATCGAGCGGGTCGGCGAACGTCGCTCGATGGCGCTTTTCGGCTTCCTCAAGGGTTCCGACTATGAGCGCCTCATCCAGTTTGTGTCGTCGCTTGCGACCATGTACCGCGCTGGGATTCCCCTGCTGCGCTCACTCCAGATTATCCGCGAGGGGAAATCCGATCCGCACTTTGCGTATGTCATAGATCAGATCAGCAACAGCGTCCAGGCGGGCAAGCCGCTTTCGGAGTCGCTGGCCGAATTCCCCAAGATGTTTTCGCCGGTCTTTGTCGCGTGCGTCGCCGCCGGCGAAGAATCGGGAAAGCTCGACGCTACTCTCGATGAACTCTCCTCCATGCTCGAACGGGAGATGGAACTGACGCGCAATGTCAAAGCTGCGATTCGGTACCCGTTGATTGTCATGGTCGTCATCGGCATAGCCGTCACCGTACTGATGACATTTGTTATTCCGCGCTTTATGAGCTTCTACGCCGCCTTCGACGCGCAATTGCCGCTGCCGACCCGGATTCTCATCGGCGCAAGCAACTTCATCACGCACTATTGGTGGCTCGCCCTCATGATTCTCGGCGGAATTATCTACGGCATCTTCCGGCTGATGACCAACCCGAATGGTCGCCGCTGGGTCGATGAAAAACTGCTCCGACTTCCGGTGGTTGGCCAATTGCTGATCAAAGGCAATGTGGCGCGTTTTTCACTCATGCTGCGCATTATGTACAAATCCGGTCTTCCCCTGATGAAGTCGCTCGAGATTCTGATCGGCACCGTGAAAAACTCCGCCCTCGCCGCTGAAATTCAACAACTGGCCGATATGTTCGGACGCGGGCAGACCGTCAACGAGGACACCGCTGGATTCCGATTCTTCCCCGCTCAAGCCCTCCATATGATTGCTATCGGTCTCGAAGCCGGCAATCTGGAACATATGCTCGGGCAGGTCGGCGATCACTATTCCAAGCAGGTCTTGTACACGTCGCGCAATCTAACTGCAATCATCGAACCGATTCTGACCCTTGTAATTGGCGGCCTCGTGCTCTTAATGGCCCTGGCTATCTTCCTGCCCATGTGGAATCTCATCAAAGTCTTCAACCACTGAGCGGTAAAGAAGATAGCGAATCTGCCGATATCTCCTCTGAAAGGTCAAAAAGTAAACAACTCGTAAGGAGAAGTATCATGTTCGCTTCAAAGCTTGCCAATCGTCGGGGTTTCACTCTGATCGAACTGGTGATCATCATCGTCGTGCTCGGCATCCTCGCCGCCGTCGCGATCCCGAAGTATCAGGATATGAGCGCTCAGGCCAAAGATGCCGCTTGCCGCGGTGCGCTCGGCGCCCTTCGCTCGGGAATCACCATTTACTACGCCAATCAGGCCGTAACCACCGGTACCGCCGCGTGGCCGTCACTGGCCCAGCTGGGAACTGTTGGCACCGTGATGGCGCAGGCGATCCCGAAAAACCCGTACCAGACGAGCACTAACGCTCCTGATTCCATCGTGACCGGCGTCACCAAGGGAACAATCGTGGGCGCTCGCGGCGGCTGGGCCTATCTGGCCTCCACCGGCGAAATCTGGCCGAACACCAACGCGGCCGGTGAGAACAGTTTCTGAGTTCAGCAAGATTGAACGGTCTTCTATGAAGATGCCAAACTTCGGGCTCGATCGGGGCTTCACCCTGATCGAGCTCGTTATCATAATCGTCGTACTTGGTATTCTCGCGGCAGTCGCGGTGCCGGTATTTACGAACTTCACCGATGCAGCCAAAGTGAATGCCACCCGAGAAGAAATGAATCTGCTCAAACGGGCCATCGTGGGCAACCCGTCGGCAGTGGCCGGCGGTCAGTTCATTGACCGCGGCTATGAAGGCGATTGCGGCGGCGCGCCCTCGGCCTTGATCGATCTAGCGCGCAAACCCGGTGCGATCTCGACGTACGATCGCCTCACCCGACTCGGCTGGAACGGCCCCTACATGGACAGCAGCCGCGGCGACTACCTCAAAGATGCCTGGGGGCAAACCTACGTCTACGATTCAGCCAACCGTCGCATCGTCTCCCCCGGCGGACACGACACCGTGAGGTTCTGACCGACGCAAGGGCATCAACGATTATGAGCGAGCTAACCGCAATCAAACCTCAGGCCGACGCCAAGTCCGGTCAAGCCGATACGTCTTCTACTCCGGCGGTAAAGCGGTACCTTCGCCCCAGCCGGAAATTTCCCTTCGGAAATCAGGTTGCCTTTTTCATCAGCAATGATTCTGTCGCAGCGGCCCATTGCATTCATCTGTTCGGCGCAAGAAAACTTCTCGCGGTGCGCAAAGAGTACCTGCCGCGCAATGCGGCCGATCCCGTGCTGCGCAAACAATTGGTCACCGGCATTATTGATCGTATCTCGCAAGAGTTGGGCGGTCGCTGGAAATCGGTAGCCCTGACTATCGGCGGCCCCGAAACCGCCTTCCGTCGCCTGCAATTGCCCAAACTCGGCAAGCGCGAACTTAAGGCCGCAGCCAAAATCGAAATCAAGCGGCAGATCCCTTTTCCCATCGACGACGCCTGTTTCGACTATCGTCCGTCGGTTGAAGTATCATCGGCGGGCGACACACAACTGGGGATTGCCGTCACTGCAGCCACACGACGGTTGGTAGCTCAGCATCTCGATCC
>CAYVWS010000084.1:0-11194 GCA_964455535.1 uncultured Ignavibacteriales bacterium
CTGGTCTTCTCACAGCGACTACTTCTGAAACTGACCGGCCCGGCCGGAGATCGCGACAAGGCCTACCGGATGGTACAGCGCAATGCTTTGTTAGCCGCCGACGGTAAGGGGCGATTCGACCAGCTGGTAAAGGCCGATCCCGAAGTTACTTCCTTTTTGTCGCCACGTGAAATCGAGGAGTGCTTTGAAATCGACTACTACCTTCGCCGCGTGCCGACTATCTTCAAGCGGGTTTTTGGAAAATGATCGCCAAAGAGGGAATTCCATTCATTCTTATCGGCCTGCTTCTCACATTAGTATCGATATGGGCCGGTACGCGCTGGAACAGCACCGGGCTTTGGGCGGCAAGCACGATCCTGGCAGTGCTCACCGTCTTTGTGACATTTTTCTTCCGTGATCCGGAGCGAGCCTGCGCAAGCGATCCGGGTCTTGTCGTTTCACCCGCCGACGGAACGGTCCTGTCGATAGACACGCTGTCGAACCATCCGGTCACCGGTCCCAACACCATTAAGATGTCGATTTTTCTCTCGGTAATGAATGTCCATGTCAATCGCGTTCCCATCACCGGGACCGTTGATTATGTCAAATATGTCCCCGGCAAATTTCGCGCCGCGTTTGTTGACAAGGCCTCTGAAGACAACGAACACACCGAAATCGGCATGTCCGACGTTCAGAATCGCAAAGTCGTATTCAAACAAATCGCCGGCTTGATTGCCCGTCGCATTGTTTGCAAGATTAGAGAGCACGATTCGCTTCAAATCGGCCAGCGATTCGGCTTGATCCGCTTCGGCTCGCGCATGGACATTTTTCTCCCGGCCGGGAGTACAATGAACGTGAAGAAAGGCGACAAAACACGCGGGGGAGAGACTATCATCGCGCAGCTCCCCGGAGGAGCCGACTGAAATGAATCCTCACAATTATCGCGGCATATTCCCCGGTATTTTTACCATGGGAAATGTCGTCTGCGGATTTGTGGCCTTGCTCTCGGTCTTCGAATCGAAGATCATCACCGCCTGCTGGCTTGTAATTCTCGCGGCGTTTTTGGATTCGCTCGACGGCAAAGTCGCGCGCCTAAGCAAGACTACCAGTCAGTTCGGAGTCGAGCTTGATTCGCTGGCTGATTTTCTTTCGTTCGGTGTTGCGCCCGCACTGATCGCCTATACATCGAAACTTGAGTCGCTCGGAACGCCGGGCAAGATCATTACGATCGTATATATCATGGCGGCGGCGTTCCGGCTCGCTCGTTTCAACGTCATGGCCGATACCGAAGAGAAGAAAGACTTTGTCGGCCTGCCCGTCCCCGGCGCGGCCCTGACTCTCGTCTCATTCATCATCTTTTCGTACGCCTATTGGGGCAGTTTGCAATATGACGAATTGCTGATTGCCATGATCGTCCTGTTCTCATTCCTGATGGTTTCCACTGTGCAATACGATACCCTGCCTGACCGGGTCCACAATGTCGACGATAGGATCAAGATGGGTGTCGCCGTGGCTCTGGTACTCGTTGTGGCCGTTGTGTTTATCATCAAGGCAAGCATGCTGAGACTGTTGTTGTTTCCGCTCTTTGGCCTCTATATATTGTTCGGGATGGCCCGTGAAGGGTATCGCCTGATTTTCCTTGGTGTGAATAAAGTTACGGGTCGTGCGCATGGCCGCGACGACTCAGAAGAAGATAACGGTGATGAATAGCAAAGCGACCATTTTTGTCCGTCTCAAAGACGGCGTACTTGATCCGCAAGGGGTCACAATCCAGAAAGCCCTGAGTCAGATGGGGTACGACGAGTTTCTGTCGGTCCGTTCGGGTCGATTTTTCGAAGTAGAAATCGCCGACTCGGCCTCCAATATCGACGCTCGCATCAACGAGGTTTGCTCAAAACTCCTGGCCAATCCGGTCATCGAAAAGTTCAGCGTGGAGCGCGGCAAATGAAATTCGGGGTGGTGACCTTTCCCGGATCGAACTGCGACTACGATTCGTACGCCGCGGTCAAGCATGTCCTCCGCGAAGAAGTCGACTTTCTCTGGCATCAGTCGGCCGATCTCTGCGGCAGCGACGTTGTCATTCTTCCCGGCGGTTTCTCCTATGGCGATTATCTTCGCGCGGGCGCCATCGCTCGCTTTTCGCCGATCATGAATTCAGTCATCTCCTTTGCGAAATCGGGCGGAATTGTCATTGGAATCTGCAACGGGTTTCAGGTCCTGACTGAGTCTGGACTGTTACCCGGAGCGTTGATCAGAAACAGCCATCTTCGATTCTCCTGCAAATTCGTCTATCTGCGGGTAGAAAATACGCAGACTGTGTTTACCGGCGCCTGCCGCGAGGGAGAAGTGCTCAAGATGCCGATCGCGCACGGTGAGGGGAACTTCTACCACTTTTCCGGCGACATCAAACAACTCGAAGACAGCGGGCAGGTGATGTTCCGCTATGTCGATCGCAGCGGCAAAGAGACTCCCGAGTCCAATCCCAACGGTTCGCTGAACAATATCGCGGGGATCCGCAATGCCGAGGGCAACGTCTTTGGCATGATGCCGCATCCGGAGCGGGCGGTAGAGCCGATTTTGGGATCGGCCGACGGTCTCAAGCTCTTCCGGTCGCTGATCGCCGCGCAAAGCGCGGTGGGAATGGCGGGCCGACGGTGAACCGTCGCGAGCTGGTCTTTTTGGTCGCTCTGCTGCTGGCCGCAGTCATCGGCGGTCTTTTCGGCGACATCATCGGGACCTATCTCCCCGACGGCGCCGCCAAAACCCTGTTCACCAAGTCGATTCAGATCGGCTTTTCGCCGACCCAGATCGAGTTCTTCGCCATCTCGTTCACCATCGGACTCATGTTTAAGATAAACTTTGTCTCGGCTTTGTTTGTTATATTAGTGGTTGTGTATTTTCGATGGTGGTACCTGTAATAGCTGTAGTGCTGTAGGAGGCACAAATGTTTAACAATATTGGCATGCCTGAACTGCTGGTGATCGTTTTTGTCATTCTCCTGTTGTTCGGCGCCAAAAAGCTCCCCGAGCTGGCTCAGGGTCTCGGCAAAGGGATTCGCGAATTCAAGAAAGCGATGAAGGACACATCCGATGAAGTCAAGGGCTCGACCGATGTCTCCAATCGCAGCGATTCCAACAACAAAACCACGCACTGACATCCCGTTTCACCTGCCCCTCACTCAGGACTACCGATGGCTGTAGCTTTTTCCAAATCCGACGCCGACAAAGTCGCCGCTGTACTGGCGGCGGAGAAGACCACCTTTGAAAAAGACCATTTCCGCCTGCGCATTGCCAACGCCGAAGATAAGCGGATACTGGTTTTAGAGGTCTATCCGGAAGTCGATCTGGGAAAGACCAGAGGAATGCTGGTTGTCGTCTACACCGGCAACTCGCACATGCAGGTTCATAACTGTACCGGGTATGTCGTTTCCGAGGAATTGGGCGAAGTCACGTTCGTGGCCGAGACCAACGCCCGGCTGTCCGGTCTTGTGGTTGAACGCGGCGCTTCCTGCTCGCTCTACGCTGAGCTGAATCGCGATCTGATTTCATCGGATTTCACCAAACTCGGTATCGAAGTGATGCTCTCCGGCGTCGCACTCTCGCTGGCCGAAGAAATACTTGGCAAAGACGGCGACCCATCGGCCTCATAATCGTCGCAGAAAACTAAATCAAAAAGCCGCCCCGGTTTGCCGGAGCGGCTTTCTTCTATGCACAATCAGGTTTATCAGGCTCTGACGGCAAACGACTCGACAAAGGCCTGAAGATCGGCTACAATCTCGGTTGCCTTCTGATATCGTTCGCCCGGCTCTTTCTTGAGCGCCCGTGTAACAACATGGTCAAACAGCGGCGGAACGTGCGGATTGACAGTCGACGGCTTCTCCGGATCAGTGTTTAGAATCGAGTAGATAAGCGACGTGATGTTCTCGCCGCGGAAAGGCCGACGTCCGAGCAGAAGCTCGTACATCACGACACCCAGCGAGAACAGGTCGGCACGGCGATCGGTCGCTACGCCGCGTAATTGCTCAGGCGAAATATAGTTCGGCGTGCCCATCGCGATACCGGTTTTGGTCATCGAATTCGAATCGATGCGGGCAATACCGAAATCCATGACTTTGACCGAGTAATCTTTCAGCACCATGATATTGGCCGGTTTGATGTCGCGGTGAACGATGCCGCGTTCATGCGCATATGTCAGCGCGTTGCAGACCTGCACGATCATCTGCGCGATGATCTTGTAATTGAATTTGGTCTTGCGCTTGATGAGTTCTTCGAGGGTCTGACCTTCGAGATATTCCATCGCGATATACTGAAGCGATGCCTCCGAGCCGACGTCGTAGATCGTCACGATATTCGGATGCGACAGCTTGCCCGCGGCCTGGGCTTCGCGGAAAAGGCGTTCCTTAAGTTCGGCCAGTTCGGCCGGATCATTCACAAAATCCAAACGAATCGTCTTAAGCGCAACGGGGCGATTGATCGCCGGATCGATGCCTTTGTAGACCGTACCCATCGCGCCTTTACCCAGCGCGCCGGTAATTTGATATCGTCCCAGATTTTTGATATCGCTGGCTGACATCGGCGAGCGCTGCGGCTCGATTTCAAGCGGCGCGTCGATCGGGCCGCTGTCGCTGACCGGATCAGCCGGCTCGGCGATTTGTACCGCCCGGCGTTTCGGAGCTTCGACTTTTCCTGATTCGCTGTCCGAACTCTTCGCATCGACATTGATGGCCTGATGATCGGCGAAATCTTCGCTGTCAGACAGTGCCCGTGTCTTACCCGAACCGGAAGCGTCGGAAGCCAGAGCTCTCGTCGCCTGATTCTCAGGGTCGGTGGACTTGGAAACGATACTGCGCACCGCTGTTTCGACTTGCGGAGAAGTGTCTCTCTTTGCTCTTGGTTTGCGATGCTCTGGATGCTTGTCGGTTTTGTGCACGACCGGCGCAATTCCGGTGAGCAGCGGCGAATCCAAAAGCGGCGCGGCAATTAACAGCAGCAGCAGCTCAAAGCCCAGATAGATCGTGTTGGGCATAACGTTAAACTGGCTTAACATGATGTAGTCGACATTGAACAGCACGACAATACAGCCGCCGACTGTCAGCATGCGGTGAACCGGCGCCAGGCGCGGCAGCAGCAGTGCGGCCGCGGCGGCCAGCACAAACATGATCAGCAGCAATATGCCTGATGTTGCGCTATTAACGCCGATCATCCGCTGATTGATGATATTGTCGAGTATGGTCGCTTTGACCACCGAACTGTTCACGCTCGTGCCGACATTGGTCGCGTACGTGTCGTTGTTGGAGGGATCTTCTACCGCGATGACAATTGCTTTGCCTTTGAGACGGGAGAGATCAAACCCCTTGGCAAGAACATCCGATGCCGAAAAAGTCGGAATCGACTGGCCTTTGCCAAACGTGACGAAATACTGACCCTTGTCATTGATCGGGATCGATCGCTTGCCGCCCAGCGATACTTCTTTGCCGTCGACAACCTTCACCTGATCGGGTGTGACACCCAAGTAAACCGCGGCAGTGCGAAGGGCCAGCGACGGGTAGTAATAGCCGTCGTAATTCATGAAGAGCGTTTGGTGACGCAGCACCATGTCGTCGTCGGGAAGTTCCATGCTGAACCCAAGCTGATCGGAAACAGCCAGGAGCTTTTCTGCCGGCAGAAATACTTTGCGGGCAGAGATACCTGCGCCGCCGCTGAGTTCACCGAGGAGACTGGAGACAGCCATCGAGTTCTTGAACAGATATTTGGGATTAGCCGTTTTGTTACTGCGATACGGGGCGGTGGCGATATCGTATGACAAGACCGCCTTGTTCACCCACGCCAACTGGCTGGCCAAAATGTCGGAGTTCCCGGCCGAATCCTGCGCGGCGTCTTCGGGCAGCATGAAATCGACCGCAATGGCTCCCGGTTCTGCGGTACCGACCGCCGCCACGAGGTCGGCAATCAGATCGCGATTCCACGGCCAATTGCCGTACTGATTTTGCGCCCGCGAATCGATCGCAACGATGGCGACGTTCTGGGGAGGTTCGTTGGTCGCGGCGATCTTGACCAACACATCGTTGATGCTCCGTTCGGCCGAAGCGACCGGCCCGAATCCGTTGATGTACAGGATGGAAGCGAATACCGCTACCAACAGACACAAAATGTACGATGAATACCGGCTGAACATATCGATCTCTCCCTAACGTCCTATTGCAATTCTCTCTATGAGCAACGCGGGGGCATTGGCCGCCGCGAGTTTCTTCTGGGTAACGGTGAAGTCGTACTGGACCCGGTGGTAGAAAACATCGAACTCGTCGGAGTCATACACGACATAGCAGGAACGAGGATCATCATCGCGCGGCTGCCCGACCGATCCGACATTTACAAGATACCGGTTCTCTTCATGCGGCTGGAAATCATGACCGAACCGGGAACGAACTTTCTGGTCTTCGCCGATCGAGAAGATGGTCGGCAGATGGCTATGACCGAAAAAACAGATGAACGCATCAGTCGCCTCGAACGCCCGTGTCGCCGCTTTGGGGGTCAGGACATAGTGCCAGTTTTCCGGCTCGAACGGCGAAGCGTGGACCAAATGCAGATCGTCGATGCGGGTCTGCATCTCGAACCGTTCAATCACCGACAAATAGCGTTCGCCGAGCTGCTCGCGCGTCCAGACCATCGACTGACGGGCGACCTCATTCATTGCCTGATCGTTCATTCTCCCGAGGGCCGCTGCCTCGTGGTTTCCCATCAGGCGGATTTCGCAATTCGCCTGAACCAGATCAAGACAGGCAGTCGGATCGGTGCCGTAACCGATCACATCTCCCAGACAGGCGATCTTGTCGACCTTCTGCTTTTCGATATCCTGCAATACCGCGCTCAACGCTTCGAGATTGGCATGGATGTCCGACAGGAGCGCAATACGCATTAGTTCCGGCCTTCGATGAACTTATAGGTCGACTTGCCGACCGAGATAATGTCGCCGTTTTTCAGCACGCAGCGGCTGGTCGGTTCGCCGTTCACTTTCACTTTGCCCGGACTCCCGAGATTGATCAAACTAAACGACTGATTCTCGTTGGTGATCTTGGCCTGAATGCCCGCCAGGAAGAAGCCCTTGGCCTTGATATGCACGAATTTCGCCCGGCCGATGGTCGTGACTTCGCGGTCGAGCTTGTACTCGGCGAATTCGGCGTTTTCTTCGCCCATCAGAATCGACCCGCCGTACTTGGCGACGATCTGACGTTCCATCTTGTCGTTTTCGATCAGGTCGCGCTGACGCTTCGTATTGAGCACCATCGTGCCGTCCATGGTCTGACGGTCATCGCTTCCTCCGCCGGCGGTCGCTTCAGTGTGGTACACCAGCGCATACTTGCCGATCGTGATCGTGTCGCTGTCGCGAAGCACTTCTTCGGTGATCTTGCGGTTATTGACAAAGGTGCCGTTGAGCGACTCGTTGTCGATGATCACCGCCGCGTTATTGTTAAATTCGATCATCGCGTGCTTGCGCGAGACGCCGCGATTTTCCAGCACGATGTCGTTGTCGTTGGTGCGTCCAATGCTGATTCGCTTTTTCTCGGTGACGACTCGTTCGATCACCTTGTCTTCGTACTTGACCACGATCTCAGCCATACCGGCATCCTTTCAAAAATCGGTCCATATTGTCTTGCCATGTCGGGTCTTCCCGAAAGGGAAGAGTCCGGCCAATGCTTGTCGGGCATGGGCCATTCGGTTATATTGTCGGCATGCGAATCGGAAACCTAAACCTCGACGGACAGGTACTTTTGGCCCCGTTGGCAGGGGTCTCGAACCGGCCCTTTCGGGTCCTGGCCGCCCGCGCCGGGGCGACCATGACCTACACCGAAATGGTCTCCTCCGAAGCGATCATCCGCGAGCAAGAGCCCACCTTTGCAATGATGCGCTTTAGGGCTGACGAGCAACCCGTTGGAATTCAATTGTTTGGTTCGTGCCCTAAAGTCATGGAGGAAGCCGCGCGCATTACGGCTGAACGCTTCTCACCAGACCTGATCGATATCAACTTCGGCTGTCCGGTCAAGAAAGTGGTCAACAAGAACGGCGGGGCCGCGGTCCTCAAAGACCTCAATTTGACCGAGGAGATTGTCAGCGCGGTCGTTCAGGGGGCTGGCGAGATCCCCGTGACCGTCAAAATGCGGACCGGCTGGGATGACTGCTCGCCCGTTTTTTGCGAGGTAGGCCAGATGGCTGAGCGCGTGGGGGCGAAGGCGGTCACGCTTCACGCCCGCAGTCGCGCCAAGGGGTACGCCGGCAAGGCCGACTGGAACGCAATCAAACAGCTTAAAGAAGCGGTGAAGTCAATCGCGGTGATCGGCAATGGTGACATTCTCACACCCGCCGATGCCCGACAGGTCCTTGAAGAAACCGGCTGTGACGGCGTCATGCTGGGTCGCGCCGCTTTGGGAAATCCGTTTGTCTTCGCGCAAATGCGGTCTTTCTTGGAAAAGGGAGAGGATATCGGCGAACCGTCACCAATCGAAAAAATCGACACCGCTCGTTTCCACGCGCAACTGATGGCCGAAGAATTCGGTGAAGAACGCGGCGCCCGCATGATGCGTCGCTATCTGGGTTGGTATGTGAAGGGTTTCCACGGCGCCAACGAACTGCGCGGCCTTCTGATGCAAGTTACTACTATCGCCGACATTGAGCGCGTCTTCGCTGACTATGTCCGTGTGCAATTGGGATTGGAGCCGTCGCCGACTCCGCGCGTCACCGGCGAGGCCTGGTCGGCGCGACCTTGAATTAGTTTGCCCGCCGACGCTTCGGTCCATATATTCCCCGCCTGAATTAACTTTGGAGAAACATCGTGAAGATTCTTGTCATAGCCCTGCAAAAAGACGGAAAGCCGACCTCGGCATCGTTTGAAGTCATAACCGCCGCCCAGTCAACCGGCGCCGAAATAGCTACCGCGATGCTCGCCGAAGATGCCGCCGGTGCGGCGCAGGAACTCGCCTCGCGCGGCGGCGGCACCGTTCTGGCTGTCTCGAATCCGTCGCTCAAATTCATCAACGAAGAGTCGTATTCGAAAGTCCTGACGGCGCTAATCGCCAAGCACAAACCGGATGCCGTCTTTGCTCCGGCGACCTTTCACGGCAAAGCGCTCGTCAGTCGCTTGGCCGCGATGAACGGCGGCGCGATGGCTTCTGACATTACTTCGCTCACTCTCGAGGGCGGCCAGCTGGTCGTCAGTCGTCCCAACTACGGCGGCTCAGTGATCACGAAGCTGTCACTCGCAAACGGCGGGCCATTCTTTGTCACGGTTCGTCCGAAAATATTCGCGGAATCGAAAAGCGGCGCGGGGTCAGTTGTGACTGAATCCGTCGATGTCTCCTGTTTCGTCACCAAAACGTCTGTTATCGAATCGAAGAGCGGCGGCGGCGGCTCCGCGAATTTAGCCGAGGCCGACGTGATCGTTGCGGCCGGTCGCGGAATCAAAGGGCCGGAAAATGTCCCGATGCTTCAGGAACTGGCCGACTCGCTTCACGCCGCTCTGGGTGCGTCGCGCGCGGTTGTCGATGCCGGCTGGATGCCGTATCAGCATCAGGTCGGGCAGACCGGACGAACAGTCAATCCCAAGCTGTATGTCGCGGTTGGTGTCTCCGGCGCGATTCAGCATTTGGTGGGGATGCAGACTTCGCAAACAATCGTCGCGGTGAACAAAGATAAGGACGCGCCGATTTTCAATGTCGCGTCTTACGGGATCGTCGGAGATTTGTTTGAAGTTGTCCCGGCGCTGACGAAGAAATTCAAAGCGGAATTGAAATGATCGTGTGCAACGAGCAGACGAGGGCGTCTGCCGTGCACGAAGTTGGTAGCAGAATTTATCTGATTACTCAGGCACCAACCGAAAGTCTGCGCCCTTCTTGTCGCCGCGCCACTTCTCGAATGTCCGACTGACGGTCGCATAACCGACCTTCTTGACGAAAACAATCGTCGGCCCGTAGCCGAAATTCGCCCACGCATACTTTCCTGCCGAATCAGTAGCAACCGGATACTCGTTCGTCGTGTCGCCGGCGTAGACCAGCGCCGACTCTATCGGCACACCCGATATTGAGTCGGTGACTATCCCCGAAAGTGATGATCCCCAGTCGCCGCTGTCGGTGATGCACGAAATGAAGATTGGAACAGTTAGGATTATGAGCGAAATGATGCGTCGCATCAGAATTTCCTCCAATCACCGCAAAGACGAAAAGCGCTGGCCGGATGTCAAAGCAATGTCCCGGAATTCCGCCCAAAAAGAAGCCCGCCTAATTCTGACGGGCTCTTCCGATTCAGTGTAGTTAACCCTCGCCTATTTCCGTCGAGTTGGCAACGCCTCGGCCGGGGATATCAGAGTGCTGTTTGACACCGAGACTGGGAGAGATAGGGTGTCGGCTTTACAAGCATTAGACACAATCAAGACGGCCGTCCATGTCCCGACCTTAGTAAACCTGTAGGTTGGATTCTGTCCTGAGGCTCTACCGGTATCTGGAGTGAGCACAAACAGCCAGTTCCATGATCGTGGTGGTCCCGTTGAGCTGTCCGAGAACTGAACTATTGTGTTGGTGTCGACAGAAGTAGGCGTCCATGCGAAGCGAGCGTCTGGCGTTGAGTCAGCGATGTAGACAATGTCACGCATGACACTGTCCCCGCCCGGTGTACAGCTGTTATAGGATCTCAATACCACAGTGACCGTGTCTTCGCCCGGCCGCACCGGATAAATACTGACCGTGCTTCCCGTAAAGGTCGAATCGGTCTCCGGGAAATACCATTCATGAGAGGTCGGCAGACCAATCGACGAATCTACGAGCGTAACAGGTGAACCAAAGCAGACGGTTGAGTCGACCACATGAATCCTTGCTGTGATTGGCCCGTGCACCGTAATAGCATTTGCCTTGGTGGCCAGAGAATTCTCGTTGGTCGAGTCATTGGTGACTTTTAGGGTGATCGAATACACGCCGGCCGAATCATACGCGTGCGTTGGTGAGTTCTCGACGCTGAAGCCGCCGCTGCCACCCAGAGTCCATTCCGACGTGTGATATGTGAACCGCGACTTGTTGGTGAATGTCACCGGATCGCCGACACAGACGTCGTTGTCGGAAATCGTGAAATCGGCCCTCGGCGCAAGTGATCCCCACTGTTCGACCGAGTATCGCAATAAGTTGTTCATTAGCTGAGGATGGTGTAGTCCTTTCGAACCATCGAGTCGGTACAAT
>CAYVWS010000085.1:0-11185 GCA_964455535.1 uncultured Ignavibacteriales bacterium
GTGCTGTCCGCCGTCGGCCAATTTCGACAGGTCTCTTGATGGAAATATTGACATCAGTGATCTCGCAATGCTGATTGATTGGCTTTATATCAGCTTTACGGCGCCGTTGCCGTGTCCGTAGCCAAAACGAACTTGTGGGAAAGGAAGGAGCCGATGTCGATGAAACGCTCGACACCAGCTCTATGATTGAGGACTGGATTCCCGCTTTCGCGGGAATGAAGGGTATGGACGTGAGCTACTGAAATGATGACTCTATCGATTCAAACGAGTCGCCAAATTCTACCCGTTCACCTTCTCATCCAAGAACGCCACGATCTCGGCGAGTTTCATGCGCGATTGTTGCATCGTGTCGCGGTCGCGCAGAGTCATGGTGTCGTCTTTGAGCGAGTCGCCGTCGATGGTGATACAATACGGACAGCCGGCTTCGTCCATGCGGGCATAGCGCCGTCCCACCGCGCCGCTCTCGTCATAGAAGACTTTGAACTTGCGCTTCAGATCGTTGTAGACTTTAGTGGCATACTCGGGCATGCCGTCCTTTTTGACCAGCGGGAAAATCGCTGCTTTGATCGGGGCAATTTTCGGCGACAGGTGCAGGAAGACGCGTAGTTCGTCGTTAACTGTCTGTTCGTCGTAGGCGTCGATAAGAACAGTCAGCAACGTCCGGTCGCATCCGGCTGAAGTTTCAATGATGTACGGCACAAATTTTTCAGTGAAGCGTTCGTCGAAATACCGCAGGTCTTTCTTAGTGGCTTCCATGTGGCGGCCGAGATCGAAATCGGTGCGGTTATGCACACCCTCAAGTTCACTCCAGCCGAAGGGATATTCGTATTCGATGTCGTACGCGGCCTTGGCATAGTGCGCCAGTTCGTCTTTCCCGTGCTGGTGCCATCGGAGCTTGTTCATCTTGATGCCCAGCCCCTCGTACCATTTCCATCGTTCTTCGCGCCAGTATTCGAACCACTTGTCGTCCTCGGTGGGATGAATAAAGAACTGCATTTCCATCTGTTCGAATTCTCGGGTGCGGAAAATGAAATTGCCGGGGGTGATCTCGTTGCGGAAGGCCTTGCCTATCTGGGCAATGCCGAACGGGATTTTCTGGCGCGAGGAATTTTTCACATTGAGGAAATTGACATAAATCCCCTGCGCGGTTTCGGGGCGCATGTAGACCACGGCCGACTCATCCTCAACCGGCCCCATGAAGGTCTTGAACATCAGGTTGAATTTGCGGGCTTCAGTCAATTCGCCGCCGCATTCGAGCGGAGTTTTCGACGGTTTATGCGGACAGCGGCATTCGGCCAGTTTGTCGGCGCGGAAACGGCCTTTGCAGGTTTTGCAGTCAATGAGCGGATCGGTGAAATTGGCGACATGGCCGGATGTCACCCAAACCTGCGGGTGCATCAGGATGGCCGCGTCGAGCCCCTCGACATCGTCGCGGCGATTGGTCATCGCCTCCCACCAGTAGGTCTTGATATTGCGCTTCAGCTCGGCGCCTAAGGGACCGTAGTCCCAGCACGACCCGAGGCCGCCGTAAATTTCGGATGAAGGGAAGACATACCCGCGGCGTTTGCACAGCGAGACCAGTTTTTCCATTGTGTCGTTGGCAGGTTTTTGACTCATCGAATACTATCCGTTCAGGTCAGTGGTTTTCAGTTTTTCAAGAAACTCCAGTGATTTCAGATCGCCGCCCACGCCGGCGTGGAAGCTCAGGAATTTCGTCAGGGCTTCAAGCAGAAGAGCGCTAATGTCGTAACTGATCGCAATGGTCGCCGCCTCGGAAAGCGACGCCGTCTGCAATGAAGACAGCACCCGTACACCTTCGGCCGGGAGCGGAATATAATATTCACCGGGCGTTTGGCAAGAGGGACAGATCACTCCACCGCGATCGGGCGAAAACAGCACTTTGTCACCGTTGTGGACGAACTCATCGGCCGGTTTGTGACATCCGGAACAGTAGGCCAGCGAGGGGCGGAAGCCAAGGTGCGACATGAGGCGAAGAAAGAAAGCAATAAAGAGCGACGGCAGCGCTTTGCGATCGGTGTCGACCAAATGTTCGAAAAAAGAGACGACATACACATAGAGCGCCGGCTGGGGCTCTTCTTCGGGAAGCAGGAGATTGAGAAGTTCGCAGGCGGCGGAACCGTAGGCCAGGCGCCCGAGTGTCCCCTCTTTGTCAAACGAGAATACATGGAGTGCTTCGCAATCGCGGATGTAGCCGGAGGATTCCCGGTCGGAAGCGTAAAACGTGATTTCAAGCCGGGCGAACGGGATGATCCGTCCGCGCTTGGATGTGATCGATCGGCCGCCCTTATCGATCAGCGCGATCCGACCGAATTCGCGGGTGAAAAGCGCGATGGTCCGTGAGGATTCCGACCAGTTGAATGACTTTAGGACAATCGCTTCGGATTTTTCAAGAGCCATGGCGATCACTGCCCGCGGAAACGGTAGATCGTTTCGTTGGGGGCGGCCATGTGGTAGCGAGTGCGGGCGACGTATTCGATGTATGAGTGGTCGCTTCGGAGCAGATCACGAATGCGGGTAGCGTCGATCAGTTGAGCCAATTCTCGCTGATTGACCGCGACAAGCGCTTTGCGTTCCATCGAGAGTTTGGCGATCCGCAGAATGCCGTATTCACCGTCGAAGCACGACCAGATGAACAGCGCGGCGATCACGGCTAAGCCGATTTTGATCGTCCGCTTGCGCAGACGGTCATCCGACTCGCGCAGACGGCGCAGAAATTTCCCGGCCGGAGTCAGGATTGTCGGTTTGGATCGGATACGCCGTGGCATGGGGCGGAATAAAGTGCCACTCAGGTACGTGAGCAAAATAAAAACGACTGACCAGTGGCATTCTTAGGTCCGGGCTTCGACTCCGCTCAGCCCGACGCTGCGCGCCCATGCAACACTGGTACGCGAATCTAACAGCTGCTCGGGGGTTCCAATTCACTCTGGAAGCAGAGGATCGCACAGAGTCACACCCCGCACGCCGGTGTTCGAAACGTCGCCCTGAGCGGAGTCGAAGGGCGTCTATTTAATTGAAAATGTCGGGACCATAAAGGTCCCGACCTACGCAGAGCTATTCTATTCGAAACGCCACACTCACCGTTGACACAATCTCCTTGTCGATCGAACTCATGTCGTTGATGCCGTAGTCGGAGACTTCCTGTGAGTATTGCGGACGAATCTGAAAGACGCCGATCCGGGCCGATACAGGCGCGCCGATGTCGCTTCCGGTGGTCTGAGCCAGTTGGTTGGCGCGGAGTTTGGCGTTTTCGGTCGCTGCTTTGATCATCTCGATCTTGACGTCTTCAAGTTTGGTGTACATGTAGCGCGGCTGAAGCGAAGTCAACTCGACCCCTTTTTCAATCAGTGTTGAGGCCTGCTGGGCCAGAGCGGCAATCCGGTCGACATCGGCCAGCCGGAGAGTGACCGATTGATAGAGGTTGTACCCGGTTGGCTGACCCTCGCGGTTGTAGTTGCGGTTGATTTGTACCGGCCCTACGGCGTAATCAGACTGTGCGAACTTCTGTTCGGCCAAGAATGACTCCAATTGGGCCAGGTCCTTTTTCATTTTGGCGTAGGCAAGATCAAGAGTGGCGGCCGAGGCGGTCAGGTTTCCCTCCCAAATCGCCATATCCGAGCGAATCGGTTTGATGGCCGATCCGGTCACGGTAATGGTACTGCCAAAAGCACGTGCCTTGAGCACGGCGTTGCGGGCGATGACGGTGCAAACGATCAGGGCGACGCCCAGCACACCTAAGCCGATTATGAAATTCTTGCTCGGAATCCGAGTCATGTAAAGTCCTTTCCGAAACGAAATATTGCCACCTGCACATTAGACACGACGGCCGTATTTTGGTTCCGAATTGTGCAATTGTCAAGCCGGTCGCTGGCCGAAAGTCGCAACTGTTGTTGACAAGTATCGTATCAAATGCCAAACTGTTGTCAATTCACAAAGCAATGTGGTATCAAACCAGCAGACCTCACACGGCATGATACAGGTCAGTAATCTGCGCAAGTCTTACGGCCAACTTTTGGCGGTCGACGATATCTCATTTTCGATTGCCAAAGGTGAGGCATTCGGCCTGCTTGGCCCCAACGGCGCGGGGAAAACGACGACTATCAGTATAATTCTGGGTGCTCTTAAGCCCGATGCCGGCAGTGTGACGGTCGATGGCGGCTCTGATCCGACCCGCCCGGAAATCCGGATGCGCCTGGGCGCCGCGCCGCAGGCGTTGGCGATCTATGAGGACTTATCGGCCGAAGAGAATCTCGTCTTTTTCGGACGACTGTATCAGCTTACTGGCAAAAAGCTTGCTGAGCGGGTCGAGTGGGCGCTTGAGTTTTCAGGGCTGACGGCTCGCCGTAAAGATCGGGTGAAGACTTTTTCGGGGGGAATGCAGCGGCGACTGAATCTTGTCGCCGGGATCATGCACGATCCACCGGTAGTCCTGATGGACGAGCCGACCGTGGGAATCGACCCGCAGTCGCGCAACCAGATATATGACAGCATCGAGTCGCTTAAGAAGCAGGGGCGGACGATTATCTACACTACCCACTACATGGAAGAGGCCCAGCGGCTGTGCGACCGGGTGGCGGTGATTGATCATGGCAAAATATTGGCGATGGACTCTGTCGACGAGTTAATCCGCATACACGGCGGACATCCGACTCTGGAAGTGCAGTTCAGCAAAATGCCGTTGGATACTTCGACCCTACCGGGACGACTCGACGGCGCGAAGCTGCGATTCACGACCGCCGAGCCGCTCAAGGCGCTCGATCAGATTTCAAAAGTGTCGTCGGATTTTTCGCATGTCACGATTGAGCGGGCCGATCTGGAAACTGTCTTTTTGAATCTCACCGGAAGGACACTGCGAGACTGATGGGCGCAATCTGGACGATAGCCAGGAAAGATCTCGCTCTGCTATGGCGGGATCGGGCCGGCCTATTTTGGGTGATCGGTTTTCCGCTGATCATGGCGTTGTTTTTTGGATCGATCTTTTCGTCGGGGAGCAGTCCCGGCAATGTGTCGGTGGGAATAGTCAACGAAGACCAGACCGAATACAGCAAGGCGTTTGTCGACGAGTTCAGCAAGAACAGTTCGATCAAAGCCCGTCCTATGCCACTCGATTCGGCGCAGCAAATGGTGCGCGGCGGGAAGCTCTCGGCCTATTTGAAATTGAGCCAAGGGTTCGGCGATTCCTGGGGATTTTCGTTCAAGCCGGGTGACACGACGATAGAAGTAGGAATTGATCCGTCGAAGCAGATGCTCTCCGGTATGCTCGACGGCATCATCATGCAGTCGCTGTTCGCCGCGGCGCAAAGTCAAATCTCTGACAAAACGAAACTGAATGAGCGGGTGAATTCGTGGAAGGATCAGATCGCCAATGTGCAAGGCATGAGCGCTGAGCGGAAGAAAGCGCTGACCGACCTTCTGGGGAATTGGCAGACGCTTGACTCACTGGCTGATTCGACACGCGCTGATACGACCACTGAGAAGAAATCGGGACTGGGCAATATTGTGGCGGTGCGAAAAGCCGACATGAGTGCGCAACAAGCCGGACCACGCACGTCGTATGAGATCACTTTTCCTTCATCGATTTTCTGGGCAATGCTGGCCTGCTGTGCGGCGTTTGCGATTTCGATAGTCGGCGAGAGAACACGCGGGACATTCTTGCGATTGCGCTTGGCGCCGATTAGCCGCGCTCAGGTGCTGGCCGGTAAAGGTCTGGCCTGCTTTCTGGCCTCGGTCGCGGTTTCATTTCTGTTGCTCGCGCTCGGCGCGATGATTTTTCACATGCGGATTCTAAGCATGCCACTCATGCTTCTGGCGATAATCGCCAGTTCGATTTGCTTTGTCGGACTGATGATGATCATTTCGGTGCTCGGCAAGACCGAGCAGGCAGTGTCGGGATCGGCCTGGGGAATTCTGATGATCTTTTCGATGACCGGCGGCGGGATGCTGCCGCTGGCGTTCATGCCGTCATGGTTATTGACCGTTTCTAATTTCTCGCCGATGAAGTGGGGCATTCTTGCAGTCGAAGGTGCGGTCTGGCGGGGGTTTACGCTTGGCGAGATGATGCTGCCGGTATCGATTTTGATATCAATTGGAGTGGTTTGTTTCTGGGCGGGGGCGTGGATTTTGGGGAAGCAAGAGGGGTGAGGAACGCGAAATCGTATGGCGTGTTTCTGTGGCCGCCACTTCGGTAGAGTGATTCCGCGCTTCGACTCCGCTCAGCGCGTCGTCACCGGGCATGCGCCCGTTGACGAAGTTTCAGGATTCGACTCGGTCGGACAATCCATTATCGTGCAAGGCAGACGTCCTCGTCTGCCGTATTAAGTTCAGTTCGCGGACGAGGACGTCCGCGTTGCAAGACGTTTTGGTTCGACGATAATCTAAACTCGGAATCATCACCAACCTTGCGGTAATCGGAACGTCGCCCTGAGCGGAGTCGAAGGGCGTCTCTTCACACGAAGATGTCGGGACCGCAAGGGTCCCGACCTACAAGAACTACCTCTTCACACAATAAAACGCATCCATCCCCGGATAAATCGCGCTGGGGCCGATAGTTTCGGCGATGCGCAGAAGCTGATTGTATTTCGCAATACGATCTGTCCGGCACATCGAGCCGGTTTTGATCTGCCCGGCGCCGGTGGCCACGACAACGTCGGCGATGGTAGCATCTTCGGTTTCGCCCGAGCGGTGCGAGACCACGGCGGTGAACCCGGCTTTTTGCGCCATATCAATTGCGTCGAGCGTTTCGGTCAGTGTTCCGATCTGGTTCAGCTTTATCAAAATCGAATTTGAGGATTTCTCTTTGATCCCGCGCGCCAAACGTTTCGGATTGGTAACATAGAGATCATCGCCGACCAATTGCACCCGGTCGCCCAGTCTGGCGGTTAGCTTCTGCCAACCCGACCAGTCGTCTTCGCTAAGGCCGTCTTCGATGGAAATGATCGGATACTTGTCACACAGCTTGGCGTAGAAATCAATCATCTGATCGCTTGAGAGTTTCTTGTCTTCGGCCTTCAGGATGTACTTCTTGGTTTTCTCGTCATAAAATTCAGTCGAGGCCGGATCAAGGGCGATCATGATATCTTTGCCAGCTTTGTAACCGGAGTTGGCGATCGCTTCCATGATGACTGTCAGGGCTTCCTCGTTGGATTTCAGATCAGGCGCAAAGCCGCCTTCGTCGCCAACCGCCGTGTTCAGACCTTTTTTCTGAAGGACTTTTTTGAGGTGGCCGAAGACCTCTGCTCCCATCTGCAAAGCGCCGGCGATATCTTTGGCGCCGACCGGCATGATCATGAATTCCTGCAGATCGACATTGTTGTCGGCGTGCTTGCCGCCGTTGAGAATGTTCATCATCGGCACCGGGAGAATCTTGCAGTTGCAGCCGCCGATGTATTCGTACAGGAATCGCCCGCGACTTTCGGCACACGCTTTGGCGGTGGCAAGCGACACACCGAGCATGGCGTTCGCGCCGAGTTTGGATTTGTTCTCGGTGCCGTCGAGTTTGATAAGATAGTTGTCGACGGCGACCTGATCGAACGGATCAACTTCATCGGCGATAAGTTGCGGCCCGATCTTTGTGTTGACGTTGTTCACTGCGGTCAAAACAGATTTGCCGAAATATTTCTTCGCGTCACCGTCGCGGAGTTCAACCGCTTCGTGCGCTCCGGTCGAAGCGCCGGAGGGAACCGCCGCGCGTCCGAGGGTACCGTCGGATAAGCAAACATCAACTTCAATTGTGGGCGTACCGCGGGAATCAAGTATCTGGCGGGCGTGGATGTATGAGTAATCAGACATGGGTGATCGGTCTCCTTGTAAATGTTTTCACTAACTTATTTGAAGCGGCGCGGGCGATCAAGCCAATAATCTGTGGGGAGGAATCTTGATTTTGCGCTGTGCAGCGAGACTACACAGCGTTACCGGACAACGGCTTATCCATTGGCACCGACGTTGCAATTGATAGCATCGACGTTGCGCCGGTGTTCTTTTGAAACGCCAGCTTCCATGAATGGGAGAGTACCGTGACGTGAGGCAAAGTTTGAGCCAGTCGAGTTAAAAACATCTGGCTCGTGGGCCCGGCTAAGCGCCGGGCCCTTTGCGTTTTGGCAATGGCGAGCTGTCGCGAGCTTGCGGCTATCGTGATGTGCACCAATGGGTACTAAAGTCTGGGCTTGACAAGCCGATATGGATATAGTAGGTTTTAGCGTTAATATGTTCTCAGCTTTTCTCACAATCGTGTTCCGTAATTCACGATGTCTCGAATCTCCCAAATGATCGTTACGACGTTGGCTTCGATGGCAGATCGCCGAATTGCGCTTCAGGCGTGATGTTGCTGGGGTAAGGTGAATCTCTTCCAGGAGGTACAATGAATATCTACGTTGGCAACCTGTCGTACAATGCGACCGAAGATGATCTTCGCAACGCGTTTGCGGCCTATGGCCAGGTAGCATCGGTAACGATCATCAAGGACAAGTTCTCGGGTGAGTCGCGCGGCTTCGCTTTTGTCGAAATGCCGGACGACGCCGAGGGCGATGCCGCGATTAACGGCGTCAACGGCGCCGACCTTAAGGGTCGCTCGTTGAAAGTCAATCAGGCGCGTCCGAAAGAAAACATGGGCGGCGGTGGCGGCCGTCCGGGTGGCGGTGGACGCGGCGGATTCCGCGGCGGCGATCGCGGCGGTCGACGATAAGTCACCGTTCGGATAGATGATCCTACAGGGTCGGACGTAAGTCCGGCCCTGTTTCGTTTTGTGCAGATGAGTTTGACAGATTTCCCTGCCGGGCCTATTTTCCTCGCGCATGAACCATTACTTTGCCTGCCTCGGGTGCGGCGCGGAAAACGAAATCGAGATCGATCTGATCGACGGAGAATCGCAGACGCTTACTGCGGACTGCGAGTCCTGCGGACGTACGCATGAAATCTCGGCTCGCTTCAATTATTCCGTCAACGAATTCGAGCTGACGATTTCATCCGAAGACGAAAGATAGCCGGGATGACCCAGCAGACACGATGGAGTATCGGACTGTTTGTACTCGCGGTCGCGGTGCGGCTGGTATTTCATCAGTGCGCCGCTTTCATGGCCGACGATTCCTTTATCACCTTTCGGTATGCCTACAATCTGGCTCACGGCTCCGGTCTGGTCTATAACCCCGGCGAACATGTGCTGGGCACTACCACTCCCCTCTTTGCCTTTGTATTGGGGCTGCCATCGGCGATTGGGCTTGATGTCCCCCGCGCGGCAATAGTAATCGACTTGTTTGCTTCGGGGATAATCGCGGTCCTGCTCTATCGCCTCGCGCTTCAATTGAGATTTACGCATTGGGCTTTGGTGCCGTCGGTCATGTACGCGGTTTGGCCACGGTCGATTGTCGCCGAAAGCTGCGGGATGGAAGCGCCGTTGTTTGCGCTGTTTGTTGTAGCGGCGATCTTCTATTACACGCGACAAGTACCAATTTATGCCCTGGCGATGGCGACACTCGCTTCGCTGACGCGCCCGGAAGGACTGGCACTGCTCGGACTGCTAGTCATAATCTACGGGTATCAGTATCGTGAACGATGGATACAGATTATTATCACACCGCTTTTTCTGCTCGGACCTTGGATTGTATTCGCGACCTTGTATTACGGCTCTCCCATTCCCAATTCCATATCCGGAAAAATCGCACTGTATAGCCGATGGGGTACGATGTCGACCTGGGATACGCTCGTGTTTTATCTGAGCTTACACAACCCGGTTGGGTGGGGCGTAATGATTTTTGCGGTTGCAGGTGGATACTGGCTGTGGAGGAAGCAGAACTGGGGAGGCCTTGCGGCGATTTGGCTCGCGGGAATGATTGTATTCTATGTCTTCAGCGGCGCGCGGGTTTTCTTCTGGTATGCAGCGCCACTCTATCCGATCATGCTTCTATTCGCATCGGGGTCACTGCCACTGGCGGCATCGCGAATTTCGAAACTCGAAGATATCGGGCGACGATTTAGTGTCGCGGTTGGGGTGCTTGTCATTCTGATTTCGATTCCCGGAATTACATCCGCAGCAAATTACTACAAGTCTTTTCAGGAATCCATGGACAATTGTCATCGTGCGGTGGCGACATTCTTGACTGCGAATGTCAAAGACGACGAACTGGTCGCGGCGGAAGATATCGGGTATATGGGGTTCTATTCGCGCAAACGAATATTGGACCGTGACGGTCTGGTTTCACCCGAGGCGGCGCCGTACAATCTCTCCGGCGATTACGGCGGGATCATTCGGGATTACAAACCAGATTGGCTGGTAGCCGCGCCGGAGATGCCGACGACGGAATTTCTGACCGACTCAACGTTTATGGCGACGTACAGCGAAGTGCAGGAATATTCCGGGGTCGGTTGTCGGTACAAGATATACAGGCGGCAATAACGCTCACGGAATCCCGGACTCAACTTCTGTTGGACATTCCTCGGCAAATCGCTTATTCTGCTTAGGACAGTACGCGTCGACGAACCCCCCGACTAAAACATCGATCGTATTCGCCGACAATACTATAGAACGACACCTGTGAAACGAAAGTACGGTTCATGAAGTATCTGGTCACCGGCGGCGCCGGATTCATCGGCTCAAATCTGGTTCGTGCCCTTCTGGAGCAGGGACACAAAGTCCGAGTTCTGGACAATTTCTCCTCAGGCAAAGAAGACAATCTTTCGGATCTCATCAATGACATCGAATTAGTCGAAGGCGATATACGCGACTACTGGGTCGTCAGCTCGGCCGTCAAGGGAATCGATTGCGTTTCGCATCAGGCGGCGTTGCCGTCGGTGCCGAAATCAGTCGCCAATCCGCTCAGTGCGAACTGCATCAATACTGATGGAACCCTGAATGTATTGGAGGCCTCGCGCCTGGCCGGAGTAAAGAGATTCGTTATGGCGTCATCCTCGGCCATCTACGGCGAGTCGCCGACTCTGCCCAAGCACGAAGGCATGACACCCGATCCGCTCTCTCCCTATGCCATTACCAAACTCACCGGCGAGTACTACTGCTCTGTCTATGCGAACTTGTATCGTTTCGCGGCGGTGTCGCTGAGGTATTTCAATATTTTCGGACCGCGACAAGATCCCAAGTCGGAATACGCTCCGGTTGTCCCGAGGTTTATCAATCGACTCTTGGTCAATCAAGCGCCGACAGTGTACGGCGACGGCGAAC
>CAYVWS010000086.1:0-11158 GCA_964455535.1 uncultured Ignavibacteriales bacterium
ATCGGACAAGTCGGCCGGTTCCATCACCGCGCCTCTCTCCATAAAGAGACAGCAGAGCTTGTGCCCGCCGGACAAGATTTCCCTGGCTACGCCACTTTGTTCGCCGGGGTGTTGCCGGACTGTGAGTTACATCGCCCCATCCAACGGATCAAACAATTGAGGATCTTACTAAATGTAGGAACTGGCCGATACTCGGTATGGGCCGAAGTCTATTGTCCCGGGTGTGGGACCCTAAGGCCCGGATTGGATGTTACATTGACAAAATCGTCATTGCGTGTAGATTGTTGGTGTCTTCGAAGTACTTGCATCAGGACGCCCGAAATGAAAGGACATTCATGATTTTCAGCCGCTTCCGCTGGATGCTCGCGCTGATACCCCTCACTATTCAGGCAGCAAATGTCGAACAGTCGTCTTCGCCCTCGGCCAATCCCGCGGCGCTGTCGCTTGATGCGGTAGTGGTGGCGAAATCCCCGACCCCGCTCTCATCCGAAGCGCGGACCTTTTTGAAAGCACGGGATGGTGACTCGGCGATGGTCTGGGTTTTTTTCACCGATAAGCAGATATTCTCGCGCGGACAATTTCAATCTGCCGCGGCCGCCCTCTCGATTCCCGAAAAAGCTATGAAACGACGCGCCAAGACAGGGCTTGATCATGTCGTGTTCGCCGATTTGCCCATTGTCGAAAATTACATCACACGGATAGAGTCGCTCGGAGCCCGCGTGCGTCACCGGTCGAATTGGCTGAATGCTGCGAGCTTTGTGGTGCCGCAAAGCCAGCTCGACGCGGTCGCCGGACTTCCGTTTGTGGCAAAAGTTATTCCGCTTGGCGCAAGCAAACGGCTCGACGTGCCGGTCGAAAGCGTTCCCGAGCATACTCGGACCGAGTCTCCGCAGAGCGCGCTGGCGCTTAACTACGGTTCGGCAGCCAGTCAGCTCGGCCAGATCAATGTTCCTCTGGCCCACAACGCCGGGTACCACGGCGAAGGTGTCACGCTTGCCATGTTTGACACCGGATATCGCCGAAGCCACGAAGTTTTCGCGGCGACTTTCTCCGAGGGGCGATTCATCGCTCAACATGACTTTGTCTTCAATGACGACGAGACGGCCAACGAGCCCAACGACGATCCGACCGCCTGGAGTCACGGCACGCTGACCTGGTCCACCGCTGCGGGAATGAAAGATGGATCGCTTTACGGCCCTGCCTACAAAGCCAACATTATCCTGTGTAAGACCGAAGATATCCGCTCGGAGACTGTGGTCGAAGAAGACAACTGGCTGGCGGCGGTAGAATGGGTTTCTACTCTCGGTGCTGATGTGATCAGCTCATCATTGTCGTATTCTGACTGGTATACAAATTCAGACTACGACGGAAAGACATGCATTTCGACAATCGCGGCCAACATGGCCGACACGATGGGAATTCTCGTTGTCAATGCCGCCGGGAACGCAGGGCCGACATCGCCGTCTATCGGCGCCCCGGCCGATGCCTTCAAATGCCTGACCTGCGGTGCGGTGAATTCGAGTAGTCTCCTGGCTAGTTTTTCGTCTCGCGGGCCGACATTTGACGGCCGCATCAAACCCGAAGTATGCGCCCGCGGTGTCTCGACGGCCTGCGCTACTTCACAAGGCGATAACATTTACGGCGGCGCGAATGGAACATCGCTTTCAACCCCTCTGGTTGCCGGAGCCGCCTGCCTCGTCGTACAGGCTCGCCCTGGATTTCCTCCTGCGCTGGTGCGTCAGGCGATGATGGAGACGGCCAACAATCATAATTCCCCCAACAACGACTATGGCTGGGGAATCATCAACACGATGGAAGCAATCAACTGGGGCGCGGGAATTTCGGCCGATGTGGTGCAAGGCGACGCCCCGATGACAGTCCAGTTCACAGGCACTTCCCCGCTCTCCCCGTCGAGCTGGTACTGGGATTTCGGTGACGGTCAGAATTCGGCCAGCCAGAATCCGTCGCATCTGTATTCGCTCCCGGGTCTGTACACTGTTTCGCTGACCGTTCAGACCGCCTACGGTCCTATCACGAACACCAGGAATTCCTATATTCTGGCGTTCGGAGACACACTCAGTTTTTCAAGCCCTACAAACTTTGCGGGCAAGAAAGTTGCGATTTCGGTTAATCTTGCCAATTCGCAGCCATTGCAAAGCATGATTATTCCGATTCGTCTGCCGAATACGCCGTACAAGGTGCGTCTCGATTCGATTCGGCGGGGAAGCCGCACTTCGTATTTCGAAGCGATTGGCAGTGTGAGTTACGACACCGTCAGTAATCGCTTCACTACCGAATTGATTGCCGACGATGGCGGCGGAGCTCCGGCGCTTGCATCGGGAAGCGGCGAAGTTATGAAAGTCTACGGCACGATTGACAAATACGCTTTGGGCGGAGTCAGCGCGCCGATGGACACGGCCGATCTTTTCTCGATAAAGGTTCGCCTGTACGCCGAAGCCATGAACTATGCGCCGATCGTAGTTCCTGGACAGATCACCACGACGAACATCCAAAGATGCGATGCCGACTACAGCAATGACGGGATTCTCGATATCTCCGACATCACCCGCATGATCGACTTTCTCTACCTGAGCGGCCCGCCGCTCACGACTATTCAATCCGGTGATTGCGACGCCGATCACGGCATCGACATTGCCGATCTCACCTATCTGATCGGCTATCTATTCTTGAGCGGACCGCCGCCGATCAACCCCTGAACGAAATTTCAGCGTATCAACGTCAACGGGCCGAGTGGAACACCCACCCGGCCCGTTTCGTGTGATTGGCAATGATGTTCAGATCGTGAATTTTCCATTCCGGTAGAAGACTTTGCCGTCGGCAGTGATCTGGGAGTCTTTGCGCAGATCGCAAACCATATCCCAATGCAGGCCGCTTTGATTCTTGCCGCCGGCTTCGGGGATCGACGCTCCCACCGCCAGATGGCAGGTGCCGCCGATCTTCTCATCGAACAAGATGTTCTTCGAGAAGCGTTTGATTTCGTAGTTGGTCCCGATAGCAAACTCGCCCAAAAATCTCGCGCCCTTGTCCATATCGAGCATGGCCGTCAGGTACGACTGATTCTTTCCAGCCGACTCTCCGACCACTTTGCCGTTCTTGAATTCCAGCCGGACATCTTCGACTTCGCGCCCGCCATAGACGGCCGGGAATGAATAATGGATGTGACCGTTGGCGGTGTCTTCGATAGGCGAGGTGAAAATTTCACCGTCGGGGAAATTCTCCGTGCCGTGACAACTGACCCACTTGCGTCCTTTGACCCGCAGTTTCAGATCGGTCTTCGCCGACTGCACATGGATTCGGTCGAAACGATCAAGAATCTTCTTGAGGCGCATTTGTTCTTTTTCAACTTTTCGCCAATGAGCGATTGGGTCGCTTGACGTGATGTGACCGGCCGAATAGACGAAATCCTCAAAATCCTTAAGCGACAGGTCGGCTTCCTGGGCATCGGCGTTTGTGGGAAACTGCGTTCCCACCCAGCTGACTTCCTTCTTCGCTACTCGATCGAAGAGCCGAGTGAAGATCGGGCGACGCGCGCTCTGCTTTAAGGCCTGCTTTTTCGGATCGATCCCCGCCAGATACCGGGTATTGCTCGAGGCCCAGATCGCGACGAGGGCATCGATCTTCTCGACTTCGAATTTCCCAAGCGGCGAAACGAATCCGAGCTGCTCCGGCTTGCCATAGCGCAACAGGGCTTCGTCGTTATTCGGAACGATGATCTGAGTGTAGGGATTGGCGCCGACTTTGATCGCTTCTTCGTAGATTGCCTCGATGAGCGGGAGCGCCACCGCCTCGCCCTGTATCTTCAGAAGCTGACCCTTCTTTAGTTTGATCGAGTAGTGTACCAGCAGTTTGGCGAGTCGTTCGACACGGTAATCCATGAGTTGCTCCTTGGGGGCTCGCAAGCCGGCTCGAGAGTCAGCTTAAGATGCCACGCTTTCCAGTCTGAGTAAGTACTTTTTCAAATCCAGTCCACCGCCATAACCGCCGAGGCCGTTGCTTGCCACGACGCGATGACAGGGGATAATGATCGGGATCATATTGCGCGCATTGGCGGTGCCGACTGCCCGTGAGGCGCCGGGATTCTTGACTGCGTGCGCGATTTCGCCATAGGTGCGGGTTTCGCCGTACGGAATCTTTGCGACCGCGCCAAGCACTTTGACATGAAACGGCGCCGCGTGCAGGTCCAGCGGCAGATCGAATTTCTTCCGCTTCCCGGCGAAATACTCCGAAACCTGCTTCTCCACCCGCTTGTTAAGCACGCCGCCACCGACATATTCGAATCCCCGGAAGTGAGCTTCGATTTGGTCGGCAAACCAGTCGCTGGTTCCGCCCGGCAGGGTCAAAAGCGCCAGCCCTTTGCTGGTCGAGGCCAGATGAATTGTGCCGAGCGGCGTGGTGAATGAATGGGTCCACAGGCGGTTCATATCGCTTCCTTTCTATTGTGCAGTTCACACAGTAGATCAGGGAGCAGTGATATCTTGTCAATCACATAGTCGGGGTTTGAAGCCCGCAGTTCATCGTTGCCGCCATACGGAGAGATCACACCGATCACCGGGATCTTGAGTTGACGGGCAGCGAGGACGTCGTTGATGGTATCGCCAATGACGATCGAATTGGCGGGTAAGCTGTTCAAGCGCTGCATGGCCAGCACAAACGCATCGGGCGCAGGTTTTTGCTGGGCTACTTCGTCTCCCCCAACCAGGACCGGAAACATCTCCGGCCACCCGAGCTTGGCGACGATCTGATCGACATGTCGCCGCACTTTGGTCGTTGCAATTGCCATTGGATATCCATGGGCAAAAAGACGCTCTGCAGTTTCGTGCGCGCCGTCGAGTGGCACGGCGGCGTCAATCACACTTGTCGCGGCGCGATCCTGAAAATGGCGATAGAGTTCATCATAGGGCTCAGCGCCGAAGTCTGAGTACATCTTCTTGAGTGGAAACCCGATGTGCCGGCTGATTTCGCTGTGAGATCGTTCCGGCAGGCCCAGCTTTGCCAGCGAATAGTTGACTGCCTCCGCTACTCCTGCCGAAGAGTCAATGAGCGTGCCGTCTAAATCGAAGATGAGCGATACAGAACGCGTCAAAATACCTTGTGGACCTTCCCGATAATATTGCCAAGCGGCACTTGTTCGACACCCGTGACTTCGCCGAGCCGCAATCTGAGCACAAGTATAGAGCCGGGTTCCACCGATGTCAATTCCACTGTGCCGCCGACGCGAACTCCAACAATGTCGGCGAGGTCATACCACGTCGGTCCGACGAATAGTTTGCCGTCGCCGACTTCGATTTGATCGCCCGGAAGCCCGCCGACTATACCAACCGGTCGCGCCGACGAGGAATCTTCATATTGCACGAGGTCTCCGATTTTCGGCAAATCGAAAAACTGCGGGTGACTGATAAAGGCAAACGAGGCCTTATAGGCCAGTGAATTGGCCGCCAGCCATTCGCCCTGCTGTATCACAGGTGACAGGGAACTGTCCGGTTGCCTGAAGATCGATGGAAAATTCCGAATGCCGAAATTGACCGGCGCAAGTGGTGAGAAGAGCTGCCAGCAAATAGCCGCAGCGACGAATCCCGAAGTCCACGGCATGGTTCGCGAAGGCGTCTTGGCGGATTTGGTGACTCTACGCAGATCAACAAAAGTGAAAGCATAGAAGAGAAGGGGCAGCGTATACATTCCGATGCGCGCCCAGATCGAAATCGAAAAGATTACTGCCACAATCCCAAGAAGGGCCGACAGGATCATGACCAGAAAGACGAATGACCCGAACGCATACTCCCGCCAGAAGGCATGGCCGAGTCCGGGAGCGAGAAGATTCAGAAGGGATGCAAACGAGAAAGAGTTACGGTTTAGCATCAGATTACACTATTGCCTGTTCAGTGGCTGCACATTCTCAACGACCTGCACGCTCGATTTTCGGTTGTAATCGATTAAGTATAAACAACTTTGGGCGGATTCCGATAGTCGGAGATGAAAGAGGTCGGCGACATTTCTGAAGCGGCATTGCATTCGCTTATGGTAACGTGATGTACGGCGAAAAGTTACGATTATCTTGGCAAAAGCGGCCCGTCGTGCGAAACCATTTGTGCCGACCGATTGTATTAGGAGATAAGAAGATAGACGGTCTTAAGCGATCCGGTCAAACTTGACTTCTCGCCCAAGACGGGTAGATTGGCTGTACCTAAACGACGTCCGGAGGTTGCATGCTTCGTTACACATTACAGTTGTTCGGTTTGACCATCTTTGCACTGGCAATGATCTGGTTTGCCGGACCCGGCGATGCCCAACAACTCGCCGCTCAGAAAGAGCCGGTGATCTGGGCTGACACCGTGCACATCAACCTCGACGAGGCTAATCGACCGGCCGAGAACGCACCCAAACAGACCGGCGATTCGTTCCTACGGGCGATCAAGACGCTCAATCAGGCGATGTTCTCCATTCGCAATTCGTATATGGAAGACGTCGACGTTGACAAGATTGTCAAAGCCGGAATCGACGGCATGCTCTCGGGACTTGATCGCTATTCGGTGCTCATGGAAAAGACTTCGTACGACCAGTTGATGGAAAGCACTCACGGCAAGTACGAAGGTCTCGGTCTGCAAATTGACAGCCGCGACAATCATATAGTAATCATCTCTCCCATCGAAGGCAGCCCGGCCTGGAAACGGGGCCTGCGCGCCGGCGATGTCATCTGGCAGATCGAAGATAAGTCGACTGAGGGATTGAGCACGTCGGATGCTTCCAAATTGATGCGCGGCGACGCCGGTACGAGCGTCAACCTAAAGATCAAGCGCGAGGGCATCCCCGAGCCGATCGACTTTGAAGTTGAACGGGCCGTCATAGAACTCAAGTCAGTCAACTACTATGGTGTCATACCGGGCACCAATGTCGGCTATGTCCGCTTGTCCCGCTTCGCCGAAGAAACAAGCCACGAACTCCGCGAGGCAGTCTCAATTCTCAATGAGAAGAATGTCTCCGGCCTGGTGTTCGATCTTCGTTCCAACGGCGGCGGACTTTTGGATCAGGCGAAAGAAACAGCCGAACTCTTTTTGAAAGAAGGCAGTGAGATCGTTTACACGAAGGGGCGCGACGAATCAACCGAGCGGCACTACCGTTCGGAACGCCCGCCGATCTTCCCCGAAAAGCCGCTGGTCGTGTTGGTTGACGAAGGCACTGCCTCGGCCAGCGAAATCGTCGCCGGCGCGATTCAGGACTGGGATCGCGGATTGATAATCGGAAACACCACCTACGGCAAGGGTCTTGTGCAGATGATATTCCCGGTGTCGCAAGACGGCGGCATGCAGCTCAAGCTGACAACCGCAAAGTACTACGTGCCGTCGGGTCGCTGCATTCAGAAAGCCGAACTGCAGGGCAAGAACCTTCCCGGTCACGCCGACGCGGAAGACGAAGATCCAAGCATCGACACTATGTCGGTCAAGAATCGCGAGGTGTTCTACACTAACGGCGGACGGATCGTGTACGGCGGCGGCGGGATCGTGCCGGATATCACCACCGACCGCGAATTGTGGAAGCCGATCGAACTGAACCTGTACCGCAAGCAGATGTTTTTCGATTTCGCCGTCAAGTATGTCGCCGAACATCCGGACACTAAGCCCGACGTCGAAGTGACCGATGCGGTCGTTAAAGAATTCAGAGACTTCATCAAGGAAAAGAAGTTTACCTACAAGTCGGCGCTGGAGTCGGCGGTCGATGACCTAAAGAAAACGGTCGCGGCTGAAAAACAGGAAGCGCAGTTTGCCGACGGCATCACGCATATGGAAGAAGCCATTACGGCTGACAAGGAAAAGGATTTCGACAAGTCGATTGACTATATCAAGAAGGCCATTCGTCGCGAAGTGATATCGTCGATTGCCGGCGAGCGCGGCGTGTACGAACAGCAGATACTCAAGACCGACGATGCGATCAAAGAGGCGGTTCGGGTGTTGACGACTCCGAAAGAATACGGCCGATTGATAGCCGCTGAGCCCGGCAAGAAAAAATCGTAAGTCTCGTCTTTAGAATTGGATACACAAAGGGCGCCTTCAATTGAAGGCGCCCTTCTTATTGGCTATTGGGCGGAGTCTATGGGGCGTACGCCGGTCTCAAATCGTTTTAATAGCCACTGATCATTCTCGCGAACGAGTGTCCAGGTGACATTCGCATACGAATTCCCGGACGAATCAACCAGCGGGCAGTCAAATCGCGCCAGCTTCTTGTTGTAGAGGATTTCGCTCGGACCGAAGTGATCGAAGCGCTTCTCCCCCGATCCTCCCCAGACAAAGCTCAGGAGGGAATCGACCGAGAGTCCGTCGTCGGTGATATCTTTCGAAGACAACGAGTCCAGAGCCGCGCGGTTTTGTGATTGCAGCGCCACTGATATCTTTCCGATCTGGGCCCGGATAAGCGGGGCTTCGTCTTTGCTCGGCGAACGCTTGTCGCAATTCACAAGCGAAAAAGACAACAACGCCAGGGCTGCGGTGAAAACCGGTCGCATCAACTCTACCCTCGCCGACCCGATATGAGGCGGAATTGGCCGTTGCCACGCCGGCTGACAAGACCGTCTTTAACTAGCCGGTCAAGCGTTGTCGTCGCTACCAAATTCCAGAAATAATAGCGCAGGCCGAAAATCTGTTTGTCCTGCACATATTGTGCGGCAATTGCGCCAACTTTTTCGCGTGTCGACATAATGATCGGCATCGTTCCGGCAGTCAGGGCGCGGAGAGCTGGATGCATGGTGGTTGAATCCCAAAGGAAGATTTCGTACTTGTTGCTGTCGACAAAGGTGTAATTCTTCGTTTCGGTCAGCTGTTGAAGGGAGCTGAGATCCTCCGGACAGCGTACCTGTGGGACTTTATCGCCAAACGTGACCTGCACGCGATGCGCGGCGATATCGAAATCGAAGTACTGGGTACCATTGAAGTAGTCCCCTCCCTGCACGGCATACATGAAGGTAGGGATTCGGCAGTGACAAGGGTCGGTGCCGTAGAAGACGGTCAGCGGCGAGGTTGCCGTCACGAATTTTTGTCCTAAATCGTACCACAGACCCATGGTCGTGATGAATGGATACGGATGGTACAAGACAGAACCGGTGTTGAGAAAGTTATTCGTATCGGGGTCGAGCACTTTGGCCTTTACCAGACTATCAAGTGTGCTGCGGTAGGCGGGAAGGTTCTTGGTCAGAATCGCGGCGAGATCGGCCGAAGTCTGCGTGGCGAGCTTTTTGAATTCTTCGGCCTCTTTGGTGCCGACCACCGGGAAATTGAGCCGGACGGTATCCATGTTCTGATACATGTAGCCGTGCGAGGCGAGTCGATCGATAACCCACGATACGTAACTGGTGTCGCATTCGCACATTTGAGCGATTTGCGCCGGGGTGCGCCCGTCGTTGAGCATCACCGGCAGCACATGCGAGAACTCATCGTCGAAATCCGGCGAATTGGTGGCCATCGGCGGAACTGTGATCCGTTCCGACCAGTATTTTGCGACCGCGCTCGGTACGTGGAAACGCAGGAAAATCGGCTGTTCATATACTTTGGTCGCGGTGGTCAGATCATCGAGTGTATCGACGACATCAAAAATGGCAATCTTGAGGGTCGCTTCGCCATAGTTGCCGGGGATTTCCACCAAAGGAGAAATGGTCTTGGAAAACTGCGGTTCCAGCGGGTAGGCCGTGTGTTTGACTCGTGTCGGATTGAGATACTCACCTTTGAATTTGATCGACGTTTCCACGACGATGAATTTCACGTCATCTGATTTGTTTTCGATCTCGAAGGAAATCTTTTCAACTCCCCAGCGAAGATTGGGCGTTTTGATCTCACCCACCACTACATCGCCGGATTGAGCGGCAGCGGCAGATGCAAAAGCGAACGACAGAATCGAAAGCGATAGCATACGACGTAACATCGAATAACTCCTCTTTATGTCATGGAGCGGGCGGCAAGCTGCCCGCAGGCGGCTTCTATATCTCTTCCCCGGCTCTGACGAACCGTGACCGGAACTCCTCGCAAACTTAGCTCTTTGGCGAACCAGTCGACTTTGTCATCGGCCGGCCGTTTGAATGGAAGACCCGGTACGGGATTATACGCCAGAATGTTAATTTTGCACGAAAGTCCGTGGACTAATTTGGTCAGGGCATTGATATCGGCGGCGGTGTCGTTGAAACCATCCATCAGGATATACTCAAATGTCACCCCCTGATCGGTCGTAGCGGCAAACTCGCGGATGGCCTCAAGCAGTTTTGGCAGCTTAAATGTATCAGCAACCGGCATGACCAATCGTCGCTTGGCCTGAGTCGCGGCGTGAAGCGAAATCGCCAGCCGGGTCTTGGGGCTGATCTCGGCGAGCTTTTTGATCTTGGGCGATATCCCCGAGGTCGACACCGTAATTTTCTTGGGAGGTATCGCCAAACCAAGCGGCGATGTCATGATATCGATAGCGCCGATCAGATTATCGAAGTTATTGAGCGGCTCCCCCATACCCATAAATACCACATGCGAGAAACAGTCTTCGCCGTGCAGCTGACGCAAAAAGACCAGTTGTCCGACAATCTCGCCGATAGTCAGGTCGCGCAAGAGCCCCATGGTGCCGGTGGCGCAAAACTTGCAGGCCAGCGCACATCCGGCCTGAGACGAAATGCAGACCGTCTGACGATTCCGGTCGGGGATGAGAACGGTCTCGACCGGGTGACCGTCGGCCAGCCGAAAGAGGAATTTCTCGGTGCCGTCAACCGACTTTGATGTATGAGCCAACCGAAGTCCCTGTACTTCGAATTTCTCGGAAAGATGAGAGCGCAACGTGCGACTAAGGTCAGTCATCGCAGCGAAATTGTGCTCGCGCGACTGGTATATCCATTTGTACAGCTGCCGTCCCCGGAAGCGGTTCTCACCCAGCCCGACCATTGCTTCCTGCATCTGCGCCATAGTGAAACCCATCAAATTGACTTTGGACATAGCCCGATAATTTACCTAAAACGGCGACTCGTGCAAGGGGATAATGGACTGCCCAAATATATGCTTTACCGGCGCTAACTTCGCGTCTTGCTTGACAGTATCGCAGGCGACGGGTATCATGGTGGCAGACGGACGGGGTGTGGCGCAGCCCGGTAGCGCGCTTGCTTTGGGAGCAAGATGTCGGAGGT
>CAYVWS010000087.1:0-10998 GCA_964455535.1 uncultured Ignavibacteriales bacterium
GCGACAGCGATCAACCGGTGACTGTCGTCGCGGGAATTCCGGTCAAAGGCACGCTTGGGTTCACGGTAAAAAGCGGAACGTCATCCAAGTACGAAATCGACAAACTCGATCCAAGCCGATTGGGCGGCGTGTGCGGACTAAAGATCGGCGATGCGATATCGCAAGTCGACGGCCGCCGTCCGGGGAATGTCCGCGAATTGTACGAGCGGATTTTGGCCGGCCTCGAACGCGGCGGAAGTACGCTGACGCTTTTCCGCTCCGGAAAACTGACGACCGTTATTTTGCGGAAGAAGTAAGTCGAATTGGCGAGTGTCGCTTTCGGAGCACCGACTATCCGGTAACTTCCGAAATAGAACACTGAAACGCTTCACTTCCGCAAAATCTTCTCCATCGCTTTGCCCTTGGCCAGCTCGTCAATAAGCTTGTCGAGATAGCGAATCTTCTGCATCAGCGGGTCGGCGACATCTTCGACGCGCACTCCGCACACCACCCCTTTGATGAGCAACATATTCGGATGCATCTTCGGGGCCTGTGCAAAGAATGCCTCAAGATCGACGCCCGCTTTAATCTGCTTCTGCAAACCCGCCTTGTTGTATCCGGTCAGCCAGCAGATGATTTGATCGACTTCGTCTTTAGTGCGCTTCTTGCGCTCCGCTTTTTGAACATACAGCGGATAGACACCCGCAAATTTCATGGCGAACACGCCTTTCAAATCGGTCATGGTTTCACCTCGGTAGAGTCGGTAAAGATATATGATAAGATATTGATAGGGACCAATAGGATGAGAGATTGCGACGCTCGAAGTCTCGCTCGCAATGACCGCAATTTCGCAATTTGGGCTGGTCTTTTCGTTTCTCTCCCCTGTCAAGAAACTGGACACCAAAGAACCATAATTGCTCAGTGTGCGCGCGAAGTACCGTCGGGTGATCTGATGAATCGTAACCGTAACACGTTGCGATGCAAGAGTCAAAAAATATGCGCACGGCGGGAACGAAAGTTGTATAATTAGCTGTTACTACGTACACGCCTGCATTACGTCTGCTTTGAATTGATAGGAGAACACTGACATGAACCGATCAGTCCTGTTCGCTGCCATCGCAATCGCAATGATTGCCGCTTTCGCCGGCTGCTCGAAAAATCCGGCCGAGCCCTCGGTCAACAACACTGCGACCCTCAATCTGAATACACCGACCGGCGGGTATATGTCGTCGAACGAAGCACCCGGATTCGGCGATCCGACTCTGGCCCCGGCCCAGACCGGCGAGAAACCGTACGCCGACCCGATGGCCGATTCGACCATCGACAGCATGCGCAGTAATCTCGCGGTCGACTGGTATCATTTCCGCGCCCAGTGGGGACACCTGGTACCGGACACTTCCGAACAAACAATCACCGACTGGAGCGGTTCGCTGACTATCAGCCGCGGCGCGCTGGTGCTTCGTCGCACTATCAAATTCGAAGACAACGATTCGATTCTGCCGCGCACCGATCGCCGCAAGATCGAATGGATATCGCACACCCGTCCGCACAGCGACGGTATCGCGGTTGACATCTTTGTCCCGCGCTCTCGTCCGATTATCGATACCGTGACCGACAGCGCGTTCACGGTGGACACGACCATGGTGATCGATTCGATTCCGGTGATCGACACGATCTGGGTGGTCGACACTCTTACTAACGATTCGACGTTCACCATCGGATTTCACATTGTCTACGACACGACCGCGATGTATGACACTTCCTTCACGCCGACAACCGTCATCGACACGATCTATCCGCCTAATGGCGCCTCGCTGACCTTCACCACTCCGTCGTATTCACGTACCTTCTCACTGGCCGATCTGATGAAGCTTGACGAGATTGTCACGCTGCCTGATTCCAACGAAGTGGCGTTTCAGGCGATGAGAATCTACCGCAATCTTTGTCCGCGCGGATTTCTGGGCGGACACTGGAGCACGATCGATTCGACCGGCATGGGGTACATGAATGGTCGCTGGATAGGCAAGTTCGGCATTGCCGACGGGTATTTCGAAGGCCACTACGGCTACAACGACGACAGTGCGCAGGTATTCTTCGGTAAATGGATCGACAGCGTCGGCGGATTCGAAGGATTCCTGCAGGGAAGCTGGGGACTTCTGCCGAATAGGCATGGCCACAGCGAAAAAGGCAACGGTGCCGAGACCTTCGTACGCGGATGGTTCTCTGGACAGATCCTTGACGGCGGCATGACCCGCATCGGCGTCGTTCGCGGCGGATTCGGACAGTGCGATTCGCTGGCCGACGGATTTTTGGGCGGCCGCTGGAAACTGATCTGCAATGACGAAGACGGTGACAGTCCGGGCGGCTTCGGCGGCCAGCCGCGCGGCGGTGATGGCGATCATCACGACGACGACGGCATGGACGACTAAGCTGATCGCAACATGCACATTTCAAACCCGCCGCGGCCTTCATGCTTCGGCGGGTTTTTTCCAGATGCTCGGAACCTGAGATTGGTCGGAATTGTATAAAGAACTGAAGACAACATACCCCCTCCTGTCTCTGTCCTCCGTGGACAGTCCTGGGCGAGACCGCACGGTCTCGCCCGTTTTATTTCAGTTTGGTTTCGAGATCGGTGATAAGAGAGTCGAGCTTAAACTCGGGCCCGAGTTTGGGCTGGACCTTCTTGTAAAGCGACAGCGCTTCTTGGAGCTTGGCGCGCGGCTTTTGGGCCGACAGAGAATGGGCAAGATTCAACTGGTACTGCACTGAACCGGTGTCTTTAGCCAGCAGACGACGGAAGATGGCCTCCGCTGAGTCGCTTTTGTTGACGAAGTTCAGATAAGTTGCGCGGTTGGCCAGAAGCATCTCAGATTCGCCGAATTTCGAGATGGCGGTATCGATATAGGCAAGCGACGCCTGCGCCGAATCGACTAGATAGGCCGAATTCGCCGCCAATACCCACAGGTCGATATCTTCTCGATCATCCTGGAGGGCCATTTTCGTTGCGTAGTAGGTATTGCCGGGATGATCAACGCGCCGCCACAGATCGGCCATCTGCTTCCAGGCGTGCGGCGGCGCGGCATTCAAATCCATGAGCCCCTTGAGCGCGGAGCGGGCGACCGCCCAGTCGTTGAGGGCCATCGCGACATCATAGAGATTCTGCTTCACTTCCCGATCATTGGGGTAAAGCAGATCGACGCGTCGCAGCGCGGAGATAGCCGAATCATACATCTGGTCTTTGCGATAGGCCATCCCCATCAGGTAGAGCAGTTCGCGATCGGACGGGCTCGATGCGAGGGCTTTTCCGAAATTCTCGCGGGCTTGTGCATACTTTTCCTGCCCGAAAAGCTTTTTGCCCTCAGCGCGATACTCGTCGGCCGATTTTTTTCCACAGGCGAAGAGCAAGGTGGACAGGGCAAGCAAAGTGATTGAAAGCTGACCGATACGCATGGGTGGGAATATAATGCGGATTGGGCGGCAGGACAATGCCACACTCCGGTTGGAGTTAACGACACAATAGTATAAATTACCGCATGACTCACCCCGGTGATTTTTCGTCGACCACGAAGATGATAGCTCTGGCGCGCTTTGGTCAGATCAACCCGCGCCTGTTTGACCTTTTGTTCCGGTCGTTCGGCAGTCTCGACGCGATGCTCGGCGCCGACAAAGCATCAATTGCATCGATCGAAGGCCTTCCGGCGGCGACAGCCGCGAAAGTGGCGCTGTCAATGCAAAGTCTTGAAAAAGCCGATGAGATTCGGAAATCGCTGGCCGGACGCGACATCGGCGTGGCGACGCGTTTCGACGACGGCTTTCCGCTTCGCTTGTTCGAATTGAATGATCCACCGCTGTTACTGTTGTCGCGCGGCAAATTGCCCGACATCAAAGCGAAGAGCGTTGCCATCATCGGCGCCGATCAGGCGACCAATCTTGGGATCGAGGTGACAACCAAATTGGCCCGTCAATTTGCCCAGGCCGGCGTGCAGATCATCGGTTCGCTTTCGGGCGGAATTGGCGCCGCGGCGCATTTGGCGGCGCGAGCAGTCGACAAAGCATCATTTGCCGTTATCGACTCGGGATTTGACAGTATCGCCGACTCAGAAGTGATGGCGCTGGCAATCGATGTCGCGGCGCAGGGCGGGATTATCACCGAGTACTTCCCCGATGCCAAGGCCGACCCGGCATTTGTGGGGCAATCCAATCGGATTATGGTCGGAATGGCAAATGCGGTCGTGTTTACCGAATTGTACGCCGATTCCAAACGCGCGCTTGATGCGCTGGAATTCTGCGATCAGACTGGAAAGCTTGTTTTCCTTTTTGTCGATCCCGAGTTCGGAGCCCTGAGTGACGAAGATACGCTTGCGCAGGCAATTGACAACGGAGCGATTCCGATGCGCGGTTACCAGACGGTACCCGACATGATCAAAGCGTTGGTGTGACCCGATGGACGACGAGTATCGGACGATTGCACAGCCGTCGCGAGTCGAAATCAAAGTACAGGGGTCGCGCTTCATCGGCGAAGCGTTGACGACGCTCACAGTATCAGAAGCGCAGGCGGCGCTTGAGGCAATCCGAAAACGCGAATACGATGCCACCCACCACTGCTATGCCTATCGAGTCGGGCATGAAGAAGCGCCGCAGTTCAAGTATTCCGATGACGGTGAACCCAATGGAACGGCGGGCCGGCCGATTTACGACGCCATCTGCGGCGCCGATGTAACCGACGTGCTGGTCGTGGTGACCCGATATTTCGGCGGGACTAAGCTCGGCACCGGCGGATTAGCTCACGCCTACGCCGAATCCGCGCAATTGGCGCTCAAGGCGGCGGGCTCGGAAACCCGATACCTGACAAGACAAGCGCGATGTACGCTTGAATTTTCGATCTATGATCGGTGGCAGCGTCAGTTGGCCAAATTCGGCGCGAAGGTAATCGAGTCGCAGTTTGCCGCCGATGTCACTCTTCGTGTGGAGATCCGGCGTAGCAAATTCGAAGAACTCAGAGCGGCCTTTGTTGAATTGACCGCGGGCAAAGGACTGTTTGACGAGTTGTAGCGTATGAAACGCCAGAGCAACAGGCATCGAAAAACGAGAAGTCGCAAACTCGACGTTCTGGGCATGGGAATCATGCCGCTGGACATTTTGTTTACTATCGACCGGTTTCCCGAACCGGGCGGCAAGCTCGATGCCTCGTCGATGATCTTTCAGGGAGGCGGACCGATTCCCAATGTGATGGTGGGTCTGGCGCGATTCGGCATGCGCACCGGAATCATCACGGCGCTCGGCGATGACTACGCCGCAAATATCAATTTGCGCGAGATTGTCAAAGATCGTGTTTCAAGCGACTACATTGTCATTAAGAACGGTCAGGGTTCCGACACCGCGATTGGCTTTGTCGAAACCGGATCAGGCCGCCGTACTATTTCACTCCACCGTGGGGCGCGACTATCACCGGGCGACATCGATACGCGGAAACTGCCGCGTGTCCGACTGGTGCATCTTGACGGCCGCGATCTGCCTGCCTGCATCAAACTGGCCCGATGGGCGAAATCGATCGGCGCCGTGGTCACGTTTGATATCGGGTCGATCCGCAACGATGTCTCGGCGATTTTTCCCCTGGTAGATCATCTGATCGTGGCGGATTCGTATGCTTTTCCCTTTACCGGGAAGCGTACCGCAAGGGCGGCCATCATTGCGCTTTGTCGACTATGCTCAGGTACGGTTGTGGTTACCGAAGGAATACGCGGATCGACCGGATTTGAAAACGGCGAGGACACCACATTCGGCGCCTACAAAGTGAAGAATGTCGACACCACGGGAGCGGGCGACGCGTTCCACACCGGATATATCTATGCGCTTCTTAAGGGTGAAGCGATGGCCGAGCGACTGCGCCTCGGCGCGGCCACCGCGGCGCTCAAGTGTACGCGACCGGGGGCGCGAACCGGTATTCCGACCCTGGCTCAGGTACACGCATTTCTGAAACGAAAGCCGCCGATGTATGATTGAGTGGCTGACGCACCTGGATCTGACGGTGTTTCGATTCGTGAACGGCAGTTGCGCGAATGTCGTAACCGACTTGCTCATGCCGCAGATCACGTCTGATTGGAATCTCCGCATCGGCTACGGCATCGTGATGCTTCTACTCCTCTGGAAGGGGCCAAGAGAGCGTCGATGGCAAGTACTCGGTTCTCTGTTGGTTCTCGCCGCGAGTGATCTGATCGCCAGCTCGGTGTTTAAACCTTTGATTGATCGTCCGCGACCGTGCCAAACACTTGACGCTGTTCACTTGCTTGTCAACTGCGGGGCGGGATTATCGATGCCGTCGTCGCACGCCGCCAACGCCTTTGCGCAATTCGCATTCTGGAGTCGATTCACACCGCGTGTGAAGTGGTATCTCTTCGTTATTGCATTTCTTGTGGCAATCAGCCGTGTTTTTGTTGGAGTGCACTATCCGGGCGATGTACTGATTGGTTCGCTTTTGGGAGGAGTAATCGGATGTTTTGGCGCAATGGCGCTGCAGAAACTTTTGCATCGAAATCGTCGGCCGGAGTGAATGCATGTCGCTTAAGATCGAGATCGTCAAGGGGGACATTACACAGGTCGATACCGAAGCCATCGTAAACGCGGCCAACAATCAGTTCTGGATGGGGTCGGGTGTGGCGGGCGCAATCAAAGCGGCCGGCGGGGTGAGTATCGAAGAAGAAGCGATGTCCAAGGGTCCGGTGATGCCGGGAATTGCGGTGCTCACCGGCGCGGGGAGACTTCCGTTCAAGGCGGTCATCCATGCTGCCGTGATGGGACAGGACCTCCGCACGCGCGATACGTTCATCCGTCAGGCGACTATCGCCTGCTTGAATCTGGCGGAGGAGTACAAAATCAAGTCGCTTGCCTTTCCGGCGTTCGGAACCGGCGTGGGCGGGTTTCCCATTACCGCGTGCGCAAACCTGATGATCGGATCGGTTCAGGCGATGGAACCGAGACTGCAGACCGTAGAGCGAGTGGTGTTTTGTTTGTTTGATGATGTCGCGTGGAAGGTCTTCCACGACGCCTGGCAGCGCAAATCGCGCGCGTGACTACTTCTCGATCTTAGCCCGGAACTGACCGTCGAAATGCAGCGGCGTCCCGCCTGAGTTGGCGAAATCTCCTTTGATGGTCGCAAACAGGCGGTTCTTGACGACCGAATCAATCGCCATCGCACCCGAGAACGGCAGGAAGATTTTCTCTTCCGGCTGCAGTGCATACCGGCCGAGAAGCTGCACAAACGAGTGACCTTTCAATTCAATTGTAGTTTGCGACACATTCTCCGGAAGCTCGACGAAGAGCCGAATGCGGAGAAACTCGTCGAAACTTAATAGACTCTTCGATTGCAGATCGATTGTCTCGCCACTCGTTGAAGTCAACAGGACCAGACACTTGCCGCTTCCAGCGATGACTTTCTGCTCCTGATACGGATCGCCCAGGCGGGCATTAAGAAGATACTGTGTCTGATCGACTTTGACTGTCCGGCGTTTTTCATCCAAGTCCAGATACAGGGAAAGTCGGTAGCGCGAGGCGCAGCCGGCGCCGATCAACAGGGCGAGCGAGGCGATTGTCAAAAACCGGCGGTACATACGATATCAATAACGGATAAGTCGGTCGGCTGTTCAAGAGAGAATTGCGGACGGAGGCGGAACAAATCAGAGGGGCATTTCGACGATGCGGTATTTCTTGGTCAGCTTCCCTCCCATTTCCTCGGCCGAACGGATCATCAATTCGTTGGTTTCAAGCGTCCAGGAAAGCTCGCCGGTCCTGTAACCCAATGCTGTAGCCCTGTTAAACGTATTCACGAAGAAGACCATGTCGATGGCCCGTTTCTGGAACTCGGGTATCACTCCCATAGTGATCAGTCGGACAATCGTGATTTTGTTGCGGACTTTAGTGTGCCAGAGAAGTTTGAGCAGACCAAAGGGAAGCAGGCGTCCATTGAGATGGATAAGCGCCTGATTGATATCCGGCAAGGCGACTGAAAAGGCAACCGGTTTGCCTTCGTATTCGGCGATAAGCACCAGTTCCGGCTCGACAATCTGCTTGAGCAGATAGCACATATGAGCGAATTCTACTTCGTCCATCGGCACGAATCCCCAGTTGGGCGCCCAGGCGGCGTTGTAGACGGCGTTGAGGCGCTTAACTTCGTTGTCGAAATCTTTCATGTTGAGCGAGCGCAGGGTGACTTTCGATCGTTCCTGCATTTTGTTCACAACACGTTCAATGCGCTCGGGGATGCCGTCTTCTTTTTGCAGGTGCCAGGCCAAAAGATCCATCGATTTTTTCAGACCGAAGCGTTCGGCCAGTTTGACCTGATAGGGGAAATTCCAGGGCATCATGACGGTCGGGGGCGTGTCGTACCCTTCCACCAGAAATCCGATTTCGTGGTTGGTGGAGAAATTCATCGGCCCGCGCATCTGCTCCATCCCCTCTTTCTTGAGGGTGATCATCGCGACTTTCAAAAGACGCGAGGCGATTTCGAAATCGTCGGGAGTATCGAAAAAGCCGAAGAATCCGGTTTTTTCGTGTTGGAATTCGTTGTGAGTGAAATTGACGCAGGTCGCAATGCGGCCGACGACTTCGCCGTCGCGAATCGCCAGAAAGAGCTTTACTTTGGCGGTGCGAAAGAACGGATTCTTCTTCGGATCGAAAAATTCTTTGCGCTCGCTGATCAGCGGAAAGACGTACTGCGGGACATCTTTGTACAGCTTGAACGGGTATTTGATAAAATCGCGGAGCTGGCCCGACGACTCTACCTCGACTACTTCGACATTTCCAGCCATATGTCTATTGAATCAGTCCGAACTGACGACCGACTTTCGCCATCACCTCGACAACCTGATCGAGATGTTCGTCGGTGTGCGTGGCCGTATACGACGTGCGGATCATCCCCTGTCCCGGCGGGACCGCCGGCGAGATGACCGGATTGGTGAAGATGCCGTGGTCATAGAGGGTGCGCCAGAATTTGAAACATTCGAGGTCTTCGCCAACGCGGATCGGGACAATCGGTGTCTGCGAGTGGCCGATATCGAAACCGAGGCGTTTGAATTCCGCCTGCATCTTGCGGGCGTTGCGCCAGAGATGCTCGCGACGTTCCGGTTCTGCCTCGATGATATCCAGCGCGGCCAGCACCGCGGCAGCCGACGACGGTGTGATCGACGCCGAGAAAATCAACGCGCGCGCGGTGTGTTTGATAAAGTCGATCACTTCGCGTTTGCCCGCGATGAACCCGCCGAGCGAGGCAAATGACTTGGAGAATGTCCCCATGACTAAGTCGACTTCGTCATTCAGTCCGAAATGCTCGGGTGTGCCGGCGCCGGTTTCACCCAGTACTCCGATCGAATGAGCATCGTCGACCATGATCTTCGCGCCGTACTGTTTGGCGACTTTCACCAGATTGGGCAGATCGATAATGTCGCCTTCCATCGAGAAGACGCCATCCACGACGACAAGTACGCCGCCGCGGGTGTTGGTCTTGCGGACATTGGCGATCACCCTCTCAAAGTCGTTCATGTCATTATGGGCGAATTTGAAAGTCTTGCCGTGGGCGAGCTGGCAACCGTCGACAATGCAGGCGTGATCCTGACGGTCGATAATGACCGAATCATTGCGGCCCACGAGACAGGAGATCGTGCCGAGATTGGTTTGAAATCCGGTCGAGAAACAGAGCGCCGCTTCGCGTTTGACAAATTTGGCGAGGCGCTTTTCAAGTTCGAGATGCAGATCGAGAGTGCCGTTTAAGAAGCGCGAACCGGTACAGCCGGAACCGAATTCGAGGGCAGCGTCAGCCGCGGCCTGTTTGACTTTGGGGTGATTGACTAAACCCAAATAGTTATTCGACCCGACCATGATGCACTTTTTGCCGTCGACAATGACTTCGTTGCCGGGCGCCGACTGGATCGGATGAAAATACGGATAGATGCCCATCGCCCGGACTTCGTCGGGTGCGGTAAAGGCGTAACACTTCTCAAACAGATCGGGATAGGTGACGTCGGTCAATTCCTTGGCCTTCAAGGCATCTCCTTGTAGAAAAGTGGGTCACGCGCCCCATTCCGGGGCGTTTGGAATCACCAATGGAACGCGTTTTGGGAGCAAAAGTCAAGCCCATAGGCGACGACGATTACTCCCGGAAACGGGGTAGTGAACTCTTTTAATGTCATGGCAATAAGCGAGTTATGGCCTCTCGCCGGTGAACAGCAAGATCAACGCTTACTGTGCGATGTCTTGATTGTTCATACGAAACTGGATATGATAGATGTACGTATTCAACCTTATTGGAGAGGCGTCAATCTCATGTTCATGCAACTTATCGTATGGAGCGTGCTCACTATGTCAACTCCCGCAGATTCGGCAAAACCCGATTTTGATTCCTGGTGGGATTACGATCACCCCGATCAGACCGAAGTCAAATTTCGTGAACTCCTCCCCGCCGCCAAAGCGACCAACGACACCGGCTACTATGCCGAGTTGCTGACCCAAATTGCGCGGACGCTTGGACTTCAGCAAAAATTCGACTCGGCTCACGCTATTCTCGACGAAGTCAAAGCGCTTCTGCCTGCGGCCGGAGATCGTGCCCACGTGCGGTATCTTCTCGAGCGAGGGCGGGCGCTCAATTCATCGAAGAAACAAGCCGAATCCGAACCGGTCTTTACGGAAGCATGGCAGCGCGCGGACAAAGCGGGACTCGACAACTATGCGGTCGATGCTCTGCATATGCTGGCTATTGTCGCGCCGGTAGAAAAACAGATGGAGTGGAATCAGAAAGCGGCATCAATGGCTGAAAAGTCGGCCGATCCGAAAGCGCGCAATTGGCTGGGGAGTTTGTACAATAACATGGGCTGGACCTATTTCAGCCAGAAGGCGTACGATTCGGCGCTGGCAGTATTCGAAAAGGCGTTGGCATTTCGGATCGAACAAGGGAAGCCCGGTAATGTCAGGATTGCCAAGTGGTGTATTGCCAAAACGTACCGGATGCTTGGCAGATTGGATGAAGCGCTG